>JAGGXZ010000221.1 GCA_021162805.1 Candidatus Poribacteria bacterium | reverse complement strand
TCTATAAGGCTCCCAATGAGGAGGGGGCATTGGCCGCTCTGCAGAGGCTGGAGGAGAAATGGGGAGAGAGGTATCCCCTTGCGGTGAAGGTATGGCAGAGAGGGTTTGATTAGGATAAGGAGGATGTACAGGTTCACGAAAATCGCCGCTGGATGCCCCACCGCTTGCGGTGGGGAGGAAAGCGGCTTCGTTTGGGCTCCAAAATATAGGAAGAAGATCCTATCCCTGTTTCAAGATGAGTTAAGGGATATCTTCTTCCAGATAGCTGAGGAATATGATCTCCAGATAATAGAGATGGAAATTATGCCTGATCATATTCATATCTTGTTGTCTGCTCCTCCAAGGTTCTCCCCTGCGAGGATCGCCTCTACCAGTAGAGTTACTGCAAAAGTCGAGTTATAAAGTCGAGCATAGAGTCCCTCATACACCGCTCTTCATGAGTTATCCGTCTGAAAATTCTATTAGCTCGGAGGTGTGCAATTGACTATATCTTCCCTCATTATAGTTTGGGGGTATCCTAGCAAACATTTGTACAGACCAAGACCAACTGGGCTTTTCTCCTTGAACGATAACCTCACCTTCCCCAAGATGGAGAAGCAGTTGCTCGGAATGCGAAAGCTCATGGAGCTCGATCTTAGCGAGAATCCGATCGTAGAGGTTTTCCCTCTTAACCTCCGACAGCCCTTCCCCTTCGAAGGACTCCTTTAGAAGCTCAAGTATCCCTTTCATCGGACAACCTCATCGGTATCCTGGGCATGAAGATCACCGAATAGTTCGGCTCGAGGCGGAGGAGCATAGGCGAAAGCGGCCCCCACAACTCCATCGCTATCTCATCTGCATCCGTATGGCTCAGGTTTTCAATGAGCATCTGGACGTTCACTACGAGGGAGACGTTATCCCCCTCCTGCCTGACCGGAATTCGACGTTCTGAACGTCCCATCTCCTCCGACGTCGTTCGAATCCTCAGGGTGTTATCCAAGACCTCCAGCCTCGCCGCCTTCGTCCTTTGAGGAGCCAGCAGCTCAGCAGATCTTAAAGCTGAGATCAACCTCTTCCTGTCCACCCAAACGGTTGTAGGTTTCCCATCCTTCGGCATCACACCCTTATAATCGGGATATCCCTCAGGGATAAGCCCACAACGGATTTGGACATCCCCGAAGTCGAAAATCGCTTCCCTTTCGCTCTGCGCGATATAGACCTGCCGTGAGGGGAGGATTTCTAAAACCTCGATGAGCTTCTCGCAGTAGGGGAAGGGAATGGCGTGTCCTGCTTTGAATTCACAGCTCCTTCTCAGCAGGTTCGGCCGTTTCACCCGCACTATGGCCATTCTTATCCCATCGCTCCCGACAAGAGCGTATTCATCCTCCTCAAGCTCAAGCAGCAAACCCGCGAGGAATCTCCTCCTCAACGAAGCGAGATCTTTTCCCACCGCAAAGACCGTTCTCCTTAAGGCGTTAAGGAGCTCCTTGCTCTCCAAAACCGCCTCCTTCACATCCTCCAACTCGGCCTTATCCTCCGAAGAGGAGCCTGAATCCACCTGTCTACCGAACAGCGAGTAGACTCCATCGTGGATGGAGATGGAGAGTAGGCTGCTTTCCCCATCGAAATTCAGTGTCACTTCGGGCTGGTCGATATCGCTTAAAATCCCCTTAAGCGTTTCCAAAGGGGCGAAGACCGTAATTCTGCCCTTTTCGCGGACATCCGCCGGAATTTTGGTTTTAATCGTCATCCCGTCGAATTGTGTCTCCAGAACGAGATGTTCATCGGTGCCCTCCAAATAGAGCTTCTGTTCCGGGTTATTGATGTTGGCTATCTGAAGGTATTTGAGGAGAAGTTCCGTTTTGCATTTCGCCTGCATCGTTAAAACCTCCTTATGTTTCGTTATTTTAAGAGATCATCGAGGTTTAAACCGAGCCTTTTCAGGGATTTCATCGCCTCCCTTTTAAAGGCGTTTCGCGCACGTTGTCTCAGGGATTTGACGGCTATAGGAGTTCTTCCCATGACCTTTGCTATCTCCCTGTTGCTCAACCCCTCAACCTCTCCGAGGATGAGGGCGGTCTGATAATCGTGTGAAAGCCGAGAGAGGATATCTCTCACCCAGATCGCGATCTCTTTTCGCTCAAGGATCGCCGATGGAGAGGGATCACCTGCTGAGATATACCCGATCGCCGGTTCATCTTCCAGGGGGACAACCGATAGCTTCCTACGTTTCTCCAATTCATCCATACAGAGGTTATAGGCAATGCGGTAGAGCCACGCTTTCGCTTTGCCCGCATCCCTCAATTTTGAGAACGATCGGTACGCCCTGAAGAACGTCTCCGCCGTGAGCTCCTCGGCGTCATCCTCATTTCCCATCATCTGTCTGATAAATCTGAAGATTCCATCCACATGTTTCCTGTAGAGCTGTTCGAACCTGTTACTCTCGGCCATCGGCGAAATCCTCTCTCGGACTTTGCAATATATAAGACGGGATCTTCCGATTATGGGATCGGAAAAATTCGTCAACCCCTTCGTGCTCGGTTAGATGGAAAATGAAAGGGATGGCTTCCCATACATCGAACTCCATCAAGCCCTGCTGTATCGTTGATATCTTGAAGGAGATAGGATTCCCCGTGAAGCCGGATCACAACAGGCTGGAAGAGGAGCTGAAGAGCTCCTCAGCAAGAGGGATTCTTAACTGTAAGGAAAGCGCTATGAGGAAAGACAGGGAAAAATTTTTTCCTTAATCGTCGATTCAAGCCCTCTCTCTTTTATGCGATGATAATACCCCTTTATCGTGCTCGCCAATTCGGGCATTTCAAGAAGGTTACGCCTGAACATCCCCTCGTCGGCCAGGATCTCATCGAGTATCGGCTCCGATTCGTCCCTGGAGAGGTTCATCCTCAGCCTCCTTGATATCCTATCGGCTCTGGGGTCATCGATGTAATAGGTCTCCCCTTTCTCGTCCACCCCCAGCATTCCCTCCACCTCGTTCCCTCTGGTATCCACCCCTTTCCCCTCCTCATATCCCGTCATATATCTCAACAGTATGGCTATGGCGAACGATAGCATCTCCGGCATAATGATCGCCCCGCTGTTGTCTATGCCGTATCTACCGGCGATGTATGTGAGTCGCCATGTGCCATGACTTCCTGCCACAACAGGCGTGTTCGGTTCAATCATGACGTGCCCATACCATAACTTTATATCCTTCACTCCATCCCTCCATCATCGGTGCGGTTTAAACCCTTCTCTACTTCCCACTATCATCAGACCCTCAAATATGGTTAAATACATATCCACAATTTGTCCGTGTGTGTAACGATTACCCTCATGTGCTCCATGCGCTCCCTCGAAGATCAACGGTAATGCGCCGCATAGGTGATAGTAGGTGCTGTTCAAAGTCAGCGCTCCCTCCTTCCCCTGCACCATCCATGGCCGATGAATGCCCAACCTCTCTTGAAGAAGCCGTCGGCAAAAACCATCGATATAATACTGCCGTCGGTTGTAACTTTCCGGCAGGGCGACATCTCCAACTATAAAGAAGGGACCCGACCCGCAGGAATGTAAATCTAACACACAATCTGGCGTCTCCTCTAACGCCAAGGCGAGGGCTGCATGTGTTTCGGGAGCTATCTCTGGCGGAAGGAAAACGCCGTGAAGGGGATTGACTCCCGCATCGTTGAAATATCCGCCCAGAAAAGCATGTTGCATCGGATCGCGAGGATGAGGTACCTTGCAGGCCGGCCAGCCGATGGGGCTTCCATCCAAATAGAGCCCATGTCGGTACTTCTCCCGCTCCGCTTCCGTCCACCTCGTCGGATCATCAGATGGAATACGCGCCCTGCCGTCCGGATTGAGACAGGGAACGATGACCAGCCTCAGACGATCCGCGGCGGCTTTTAGCTCGGGCCATGCCTGTCCTTTCAGGTCCTTTCCTGTCTCCAGCACGCTCAATAAGTTCATCACCCCGGCGATACTTTCCATCTCCGCTCCATGCACGGCGGAGATTATCATGAGAACCTGCTTTCGGCGTTTCTTTCCGAAGAACGCCTCAGGTTTCTGAGCCGCAAGAGCGGACGATAGATTGGCCGTTCTCTCTATCGGTTCCTTCTCGCCGTAGAAAACGGCATAAATCGGTCTTTTCCCCGCCGAAAGGCCGATCTGTTTTCTTCCGCCCTTTTTCAGATTCGCCAGCCGTTTCTCCAGGGATTTCAGATCAGTCTTATAGAAATCCGGTGTGTTCATCGTTCTCCTCCTTATCACGGCAGCGGATTGCCGCCCACCCGCAAATTAACTCCGGGAATCTGATACTGTAGCTGCTTATAGCGTTACGCCGCTCCATTCAAGCATTTCGGCGGCATTTCTCCACCGTATCGCTTCCTTCTCGTCCTCGTCAGTATCGAGTACCTCGATCTTCAACAGGGCAGGGGCAGGATATTTGAAGGGCATCCCCGTGCCGAAAGCTAGCCGTTCAACCCCGACGTTCTCGATCAACTGGCGCATCTCAGCATGCAATAGGGTGGTCAGGCGGGATATCTCGATCAGGTAACTGCCGGGTAGATCGCCTCCCTTTCGGCCGAGCAGGCTGCTCGTGAATCTGATGCCCTCGAGTATCATGAATCTCGCCTCGGGATATGCCCGTATCAGGCCGGCGATCTCATCGAGCGGCACATCAAGGAGCCAGTGTCTCTGACGTGGGTCCTCGACGCGAACCGGTATGGAGACGATCATGTGAAGCTCCGTTGCGGCGTGAACCAGCTCACGTGCACCTCCGTCCCGGAGCGAATATCCGTGCCATCTGGGATACATCCGCACCCCTCGCATCCCGAAATCGTCGTGACATATCCTCAGGTCGTGGAGCCAATCCGAATAGGTGGGATTTATGACGGCGAACGGTATCAGACGATCGGTATGACCTTTCACCTCCTCGAAAAGCTCCTCGTTTCCCGATTGGGCGTTTCGATAGGTGATGGCGCTGGCGCTCGAGACGATCGCTTTGTCTATGCCGTGTCTGTCCATGAGCTTGAGAAGCCCGTCGGCGGTGTTGTGTCTCAGCCGCCTGAAGGCGAAGTGCCCGAGGTAGGCGTTCACGTCAATCAGCACCTCAATACCCCCTTTCGTCGTCCGACCTCGTTTCGCGGAGGTCATCGCCACAAAGTTTATCGGCGAAAAGCACTAACCTCCTACTGGCCGAGGAGGCAAAAAACGCCACTCCAGGCATGTCGGGGGCGTTCTCCCTGATCCACCGCACCTGCGTCTCCAGCTCCTCCTCGCTGTTAGCCCACTCCCCCCACTGTCTCCTGTATCTCTCCTCAGCCCTGTCGTTGATCCCCAGGGCGAGGATCGTTTTGCTCACTATGCCGAACCTGCGTGCCGCCTCAACCTTCTGGGAAAAGAGCTTTTCAAAACCCTTCTTCCCCCCGACATACGCCTCGAGCATCACCAGGTCCGCTCCCCGGCGGTAGGCTCGGGCCAGCACCTCGTTCAAACCCCCGGCGTGCCACACGGCGATAAACAGCTCGGGGCACAGTTCCTTGGTGCGGACGAGGGCTCTGGCCATCTTCTCATCCACGCTTTCATCCCCGCTTCCGAACTCGTCTATGGCGATGCCTCTGTAACCTATCTTGAAGGCGCCGCTCCAGTATGAGACGAACCATCCCTCTGGCTTATCCTTATAGCAGACCCCTCCCATCCAGCGGAGCGGAAGGACGCCCCTCTCGAGCCAAAACTTCTGGCTGAACCTCAGATACCTCCTCTTAGCTCCTTCATCCCCCTCGACCCACACCTGAGGCGTGATGTGGGTGGCGTGTTTAAGCTCGTCGGGCCAGGGGCACCAGAACACCAGGAACCTCCCCTCCGCCCCGGCGAGAAGGAGGGAGAGGATCAGAAACGCCCCCATGTTACCTCACCTCCCTCATGCTCAGTATCCTCTCCATGTTCCCGCCCAGTATCTTCCTCTTCTCATCCTTGCTGAGATCGGCGGAGCGGATCTTCCCAATCCCCGCCGTCATAGACATGTCGCAGCCGAAAAGGAGACGTTCCGCCCCGAGGAGTTCCGCTGCCGTCTCAATCACACCCTCGTCCGTCACGCTTCCGCTCGTGTCGAGATAGACGTTCGGCACGTCGCGTAACGCCTTTATCGTCCACTCCCAATCGCCGCCTCCGCACACATGGGCGCATATCAACGTCGCCTCCGGATATCTCCGCCCGAGCTCGGCAAGCATGCCGGCATCCGAGATGCGGGGCTGCTCCTCGACGAAGTAATGCATATGCCCGGCGTGTTGCAGGATGGGGACGCGGAGCTCGATGGCGAGCTCGACCACAGGGAACACCACAGGCTCGTTACAGCGGTATTCGTTGTAGAGCTTGATCCCGATGAATCCCAGATCCTCAACACAGCGTCGGATTTCATCGAGGGCCTCCCGGTGATATCCAGGATTGACGTAGCAATAGCCGAGGATTCTCCCTGGGAAACGGTTCATGGCCTCGGCGACCCATCTGTTACATTCTCGGAAACCCTCGGGTGTTGACGGACGCCGTGGGGTGAGTATAGAACAACATAACTTGTCGATGCCCAACTTGTCCGCTGCCTCGATGACTTTCCTATCATCTTCCTCCCACGTCGGACGGCTGTGATGGTATAGATGTGCGTGGCAATCAATAACCATGTCCATCCCTCCTCATCGTATGCTGACGATATGTGGACGGTATATCCCCTTTCAGAAGCCTTATCGCTTCCAACAGTACGATATCACGCCCTGAACGTATATCTTCAAGGCTTGGAGTCACAAGAAGATGCGGTGGTATACCGTTGAGAGGTGATGGTATCTTTCCGTGCAATGGGAAGGTCGTCGAGCAAAAAAGAGTGGTATCCCCGAGCAATTTAATCGCTTTTGGAAATCCACAGGCGCCGCTGGTCGGGACACCGACCAGAATCGCGCCGGCTTCAAGCATACCTGATACAAAATGTTCACATGCACTCGCACATCCTTCGTTTATTAGGACAGCCACTTTACCTTCATAGCGCCATTCCCCTCTCGGTTCAGCAAATCCAATCCACTTCTCGTAAATGTTCGTTCCAGCACGGCGATAGAAGCTTATGCTACAAAGGACTTTTTTATCGATGAAACGGCCAACAACCTCTGCGGCGAGTCCATCTGAACCTCCCTCATTATCTCTGACATCTATCACCAGGTAAGGCTTACTGCGGAATTTTTCAAGTATGACATCAAACTCCCCCACATCAAAATTTCCCCATAGGCTATACTTTCGCGGTTTTTCCGAAAATCGAAGTGGTGAAACCAGGACGGAAGATAAAGTTTCCTCCGAATGGGGAAGCCAAACGCCAAAATCT
>JAGGXZ010000220.1 GCA_021162805.1 Candidatus Poribacteria bacterium | reverse complement strand
GAGACATCTTTCTCTGATGAGTCCAAGGAACTTGAAGAGGAGTTTCAGGGTCTATCGACGGACAGCGGTTCTTCGGAATCCATCACATCACAGGAAGAGGGGGAGCAAGAGGTTGAGGCTCAAGTGCTGGGAGGGAAGAGTCAGAGCGAAGGGGTGAAGGGATCTGGAACACCCAAGGTGCCAAAGGGATATTATCTATATAAGGGCAAGCTCTATCCGCTTGTGGAAGTTTGGAACTATAAATTGCCGGATGGTCGGACAGTCCCGCTCAAGCTGGTTAGAGGGAAGAAGTATCGTATTCTCACCTCGTGGAGGAATCCCAATCCCAGACCTCTCACGCCGGAGGAGTGGAGATATCAGGAAAAGCTCCTAAAGAAAGAACAGCGTTTGATCCAGGAGATGAAAAATGAACCCTCCAAGGAGAGGAGGCTGGAGCTCAAAAAGGAGCTCCTAAAGGTATGGGAGGAGAAGGCGAAGCTTCCTCCCGGTCCATGTCTTGGTTGGGATGGCGTGGAGGAGATATGGCTACGGCTTCCCGGACAGAGTGAGCCATCTGAAGTAGTCACCATTGATCTCCGGAATTATTAAGCGATTTCAGGTGAAACGGGTTTTCCTAACGCTGGCCGTGGGGATTGCTATCGCCCTGGGGATTTACCTGCGGTTGCAGGTGGTTCCTCTCGTTCGGGATGGCTGGCTCGATACGGATGTCTACCGTTTCGTCCGTCAGGCGAAGATCATCGCTGAAACCGGGGGGTTGCCCGAGCGGGATATGATGCGGTGGGCCCCCCTCGGGCGCGATCTCACCCGTCAACTCAGCCTCTCCTCTTACCTTCTTGCCTGGATTTACAAATCGGTACGATGGATACGCCATTCATTCACCCTATCTGACGCGGCTTTGATCTACCCACTCATATGGTTCGCTCTCTCCCAGGTGGCACTCTACCTCCTCGTTAAAGGGCTATTTGATCGGCTGACAGCGTCGGGTGCCGTTTTTCTACTTGCCGCTGTCCCCTCTGCTTTCATCCGCAGCTCGGCGGGATACGCCGACCGGGATTCGCTATGCCTGTTCTTTGGGTTATGCGTCCTCCTCTTTTTCGCCCGATCTCTGGAGGCGCTTTCGCTGAAAAAGCGGATCTTCTATGCCGTTCTTGCCGGAATTGCCCAGATGTTTCTCAAACGGATTTCCCAGATGCTCTTCTTCGCCGTTCATGGCAGCGAGGTAAATAACACGGCCACATTAGACAAATAAACTGAGTTGTAGAGATGATCCATCATTTCAGGACTTCGCCCACTATATCCTCACCGTCAGGGAGAACATAGGCTTCTGGGATTATGAGGAGGATTTTACACAAAATTCTTGACAGACCCCCGCTTGGCCCAGCGATCCATCAATCTCGGGGGTATCTCACCTACGAAGCGGGATACCCTCCCCTCGGTGATCCCCCGTCTCCAGAGCGCCGTGACCAGATACAACCTCTCTTTGGCTCTCGTCATCCCGACGTAACAGAGCCGTCTCTCCTCCTCTAAAAGCTCCAGAGGTGAGCTGTAAAGCGGCAGCTCACCCTCCTCCATGCCGATGATTATCACGACGGGGAACTCCGTCCCCTTAGCCGAGTGAAGCGTCATCAGCGTGATCTTGTCCTTCTCGGCTCTGTACTCGTCCACCCCCGCCAGCAGGGCGTGATAGTCCAGGAAGGCCGAAAGGCTTTTATCGGCGCTCTGGTTTTCGAACCGTATGATCCTGTTCATCAGCTCGGATTTGGCGGCGTTCCACTCCGTATCCTCGGCATCCTCGCCTATCATCATGCTGCGAACATCTCTCAGGATGATCTCCGCCGATTCATCCTCATTCATCGGATCAAGCGCAACGGAGATAGGGGTAGTTTTGAGATACCTGGCGGCGGCCCTCAGATATGCCTGAGCAATCGGCGATTCATCCCCTGAATCCTTGATTCCCACCGCGACGAGCGGCAACAGATCGAGCATGCTCTCGACGATCCTTCGCCTGGCGCTTTCCTCCTCAAGTTTTCTGATCAACCTTGCGGTCAGCTCGGCGTCCCTGTGCGCCCGATGGAGTCGTCCATGATCTATGGAGAACCTCTCCGCCAAGGCGCCGAGCTCACCGCTCTCCCGCGGATAAAGCCTCTGCGCCACCTTCATCGTGTCATATGTCACGTTGGAAAGCCTTGTGTTCATATATCTCGACAGGGCTCTATCCAGCACGAGGTTGTCGAACTGTTCCACGTTGTGGCCGGCGATTATATCGGAGCCGATAAAATCGAGGAAATCGGGCAGGATCTCCTCTATCGACGGGGCGTCCTTAACCTCTGCATCCGTTATCCCGTGGACGAGCGTGCTGGATCTGGGGATAGATGTCTTCGGCCTGACCAGCGAGTAAAACCTGCCCACCTCCCTGCCCTGCTCGTCGAGCTTCAAGGCCCCTATCTCGATGATCTCCGCCCTTCGCGGATCGCTGCCTATGGTCTCCAGATCGTAGACCACCACGTCCCCCAGATCGGGCCGTTCGAGGTATTCGACCACCCTCCTGCATATGTTCAACGACATCAGCGTCAACGATCCGACGGTTTCGACCTCGATGGGGTTTTGGGGATCGCCCAGCTTGATCTTCCCCTCTATCCTTATGGGAAGCCCGTCCTCGGAGATCTCCGCCCCGAGATATCCTCCGAGAACCCTCTCAAGGAGAACGGCGGCGCATCTCTCATCAAGCCCACCCTGATAACTGATATGGAAGCTCTCGCCGCGGAGCAGGGCGCTATGGATCACATCGGCTGCCGATTCGATCGGAACCTGCTCGGAGAGTATCAGATCCACATCATCCCTCCTGAAGGGTGATCTCATCGGCTCGAGCCTCTTGAAAAGCTCCATTCCGATCCGGCTCACCCTCTCCTCGCCGGCGAGCTCGGAGAGCGAGTGAACGAAATCCATAAACCTACCGAGCTCCGCCCTTGTCAGAGGCCCCAGCGGCCCGGATCGTCCGACCAGATCGTCGATCAGCGTGACCAGATCCGTTCTCTCCACCCTTGCCAGCTTCTTCAGCTTCGCGAAACGGAGCTCATCTACGATCGTCCTGGGGAAGTTCATGGCCCTCTCCAGATCCAAATCCAGGCCCCAGTTGATGAACCTCAGAAGGGCTATCAGCTTCCCGAGGACGCTTTCCGTCAGGATTGCCTCGGGTTTGACCCTGGTGATCCGAAATCCGCTGCGGGCCAGAAACTCCTCAAGCGTGTCCGCGAGGGCATGTCTTCGGTAGAAGATGGCTATATCCCCTGGCGAGTATCTGGCCTCCCTGATAAGCCTTGTGATCAGCCTCGCCACAAGGTTCGCTTCCTCCTCAGCGGTATCGACGGTGTAATGGATGATCCTCCCGACGCTGGAGTTATCCGGGGAGAGATCTTTGGTTCTATGGCGCCGGTTGTGTCGTATGAGGGATTGGGCGGCCTCAAGGATGTCAGATGTTGATCTGTAGTTGATCTCCAGCTCGATCACGCGCGGGTTGAACTCCTCGATGAAGGAGTCTATGAAACGAGGGCTGGACCCGCGCCAGCTATATATCGATTGATCCTCATCCGCCACGACGGTCACGCATTTCCTCATATCGGCATCGGAGATAAGCCTCAGGAACTCGTACTGCGCGAGGTTGATGTCCTGAAACTCATCGACCAGTATATAACCGGCCCTCTCCCTGTATTTATCCCGAACATCATCGACCTCCCGGAGGAGTCTAACGGCATAGAGAAGGATGTCGTCGAAATCCAGCGCTTTATATCCCTGAAGTTTCTCCTGGTAGAGCCTTATGATCTCGGATAAGGTTTCGACCTCCTGGGGGTCGCTGATGATCTCCCCATCGCGGGTGTATATCTCCTCCAGCCGTTCCATCGGTTTCATCTTCGCCTTCTGAGCGCTTATGATGTCCCTGATGAACCATATCTGATACCGTCCCCTGCCGATGTTTAGATCCCTGAGACACTCCGATATCAGTTCATCCTGCATCTGACGATCGAAAATGACGAAGTGTTTGTCCAATCCTATCTTTTCGGAATCCTCGCGCAGCACGTTGACGCAGGCGGCGTGAAAGGTTCCCATCCATATCTGGTGGATGGTGGAGCCGATCAATCTGATAACCCTCTCCCGCATCTCCTCAGCGGCCTTATTGGTGAAGGTGACGGCCATGATGGATTCGGGCGGGATCTTCACGTTCCGGATCAGGTGGGCGACCTTATGGGTGATGACCCTGGTCTTGCCCGTCCCCGGGCCGGCCAGGACCAGGAGCGGGCCGTCGATGTGTCGAACGGCTTCGATCTGCTTTTCGTTCAAACCCCTCAGTATCTCCAGACCTCATCACCTCGCTTCATCTGTCAGCCCAAACAGCTTTCGCAATTTCTCAGACACCTCCGCTTGTACCTGTGGCGGCAACTCACCCAATTCTCGCCGAATCAAGGCGGTTGTAACCGTCATTAGACGATGTAAACGGAGCGTGGAATGGCCTCCCGTCGGAAAGCGTGTAAATATCCTCTTCAGGATCTTTCAGAAAATCAAAAACTGGGTTTCGAGCTGCCGACCGAAGCCATTCCATCTCATCTATATCAGTTTCTTCAGGCAACAGGATAATGAGCCGCACTCGTTTAGAACCGATAATAGGCAGCTCCTCATCTAGAATTATTCGGCGTTGGGATTCAACTGTTCCCATTGCCTCAACAGCTCTCATCATAACTCTCATTTTATTACCTCCTCATCCCTCATCATGGAGCTTTATTATAAGATCGGCGATGTAATCCTTGATCTCCGCTATATCCCTTTTCATCTGCTCTATATCCCGTTCGAGAGCCTTGAGGTCTGACTCTTTAATGGCGTTACGTTTTATCCTTATCTCCTTGAAGGCGTTTATCGCCACAACTGCTATGACTATGAGTGCTATTGCCTCCCAAAACCCCATTTCATCTACCTCCCGCTCTCCTGAGATCGGGGGAAAATGACGACGAACTCATTTCCCTCCATTCGGAACAGAGGTTCATGGCCCGTGTGTTCCCGTAAAAGACGGATCATTCTGGGGATACCGCTTCCCGCATCGGTGACAAGCCCTATTTTCAGAAACATGTTATAGATCGTAGGATTGCGCAGGACATGAACTCCGAACCTCAGAGATTCGATAGTAACCGTGTTGGGGAGCCGTCCGGGAGTCCGGAATTCGATTCGATCATCGTAGAGTATCACCCTTATGGGCGCTGAAATGGTATAATCCCGATGGACCATAGCGTTGACCAGCGCCTCTCTGAGCGCTTCCAGTGGGAATTCGGGTTTCACCTCAGGCTCCAGCCCTTGAATACGATGAACCCTCACCAGATATAGATCCAGGAACTTCATCGTATCATGGAGCATCTCCACAAGCCTGCCTTCAATCCGCTTTTGATCCTTCGGCTCTAGGGATATATCCCTCCCTGGTATACGAAGGGCCGAGATATAAACATAGGGGAGGAAATGCTGGGGGGATTTACCGATCAAGAGAAGGCCGGCCAGCGTGGGGTGAACCTCGTCGTCTATCCCCTTGATCAGCCGCCAGTTTCGAAGTAGTCGAGCTCTGGGAATACCCGCCACTTCAAATCCTTCCTCCTCGATTTTATCCAATAGCTCCTCAACGGCTTCCTCGTCCAAATCATCCATCGAACTACCCATCACCGGCGTTTCGTCGTAATATATGCTCTCCACGGTTTGAAACAGTCGCAAAAGCTCCTCTCGTGATGCATGACGACGTCCCGATGAGGTGCGTATGTAGTAAACGCCCCGATTGGTCCTATATGGACGCAGATCGCCTTTCGGCACGTTGACCACCAGAACTATCCGCCCCATTTCGTCTCGAATCGTCTCTTGAACGACCGTCACAGGTGGCACACAGTTGTTAAAGGAGACGTTGTCCACGAACTGCGCGGCCCGATCCAATTCGTCCTCATCGATGCCCATGATCCCTCCCTTATCGTCCACACCCAAGATGATCTGTCCTCCATCCGTGTTCGCGAAGGCAACGATGGACGAGGCCAGATCATCAGGGTGAACGGGCCATATCTTGAACTCCGTATGCAGGTTCTCCCCCCTTTCCAGGCGCTCTTTCAACATCTCAAGGTTCATCCCTTCTCACCTCGGTCAGTCGGTCATGGATGAGTATCGTCAGCTCTGCCGTCAGATCCTTGAGATCCTCTATCTCCCTTTTCAGCGAATCCACCTCCGATTTTATCGTCTCGAACCTTCGACCGGAATACGCTGTATCCTCTTTTTTCCTGAAAGGTGAGGTCGCCGTCCTGATGATGATCCATGAGACAAATGCGAAGAGGAGGAACGGAATGATGATCATGATTAGCGGGAAGATCCACGGGAAGAACATCATCTCGATTACCTCCCCTCCTTGGATTCCTTCCCTGAACAGAGATCTATGACGAGCTCCTCCAGGATCAGCTCAGGGCTGGCTCGACCGGTCTTAAGGGCTATATCCGCTTCAAGCAATCTCTCTATATCCCTTTTCAGCTCGTCTACGGTGAAGTTATCGGCCAGCCTCAGGGCCTGAAAGAGGGGGAACGGCTTCTGTTTGAGCAGATTATATTGACGTGATGACGGGAGGAGGTTAACGGCCATATCAGGGATGCTCCTGTAGACCGTCTCGGAAAACCTCCTGTAATCCATCATACGCATGTCTCCCCTGATGATACCCCTCTGCATTATGAGCTTCGCCTGAAAGATAAGCCTGATCTGGCGAGTGATAAGGGCATGGACTTTAATCGGCGGCTCGCCGCTTCGGAGCGTCTGCCACAACGCCTTGAGGGCCTTTGAAAGGTCTTTCCCCCCGATGGCGTCCGTCAGCTCGAAGATGCGGCTTGAGATCGACTCGGGCACAACCCGATCCACATCCTCCTCCTCTATCCGGTTCCTATCTCCGGCGTAGGGAACCAACTTCTCAAGCTCCTCGAAGACACGTCCCAGATCGTTCTCGCACCTCTCCCTCAAAAGGGAGAAGGCCTCGGGGGAGATGGTTTTGTTGAACCGGGCCAGATGCTTCGAGACGGCCCTGAACATCGGATCTCTGGAAAGGGCATAGCTCGATCGGAGATGCTCGAAGTTTATCACGAGCCCGATCCTCTGTATCTCCTCCTGAAGGACGGCGGGCAGTGAGATAGGGCCTGAGATGATGAGTATCAACACGGCCGTCGGTGGAAGTCCGGATTTGATCCAATCCATGAACCTTCCGGTATCATTTCCTCCGCCCGATGAGGGCACCTCCACATCTCTGAAAAGCTCGACGGCTCTGTCGAGGAATTCGACCTCCTCCTGATCCAGGTTCCCTTCATTTTCGGACTTAAAGGCGGATATGGCGTAGGAGAGTTTTCTCCCATCCTCCATTTCCTCCGGGTGAAGGCCTAAGGCTCTGGAGAGGTACTGGGCTGCTCTGGAGAGGTTACCTGATTGAAAATGCTCGATTCCTTTGCGCAGTAGCTCCAAACCGTTTGATTTGATCCCCGTGAGGAAGCTCGGATTCCTGACGACGATCACGCGTCTGGCTGCTCCTAAAGGATACGTCTCAGCCGCCGCTATCACCTCGCCCGCTGATACATCTCCGCCCTCAAAGATCTCAAGGTTGAAATCCCTCACCTTTTCATCCGGCAGGAGCACCTCTATCATCTTCCCCAGGGTCGTCTCGATCAGATACTCCTCCTCGCCGCAGAGGAGATAGAGGGGCAATACCTTGCCGGCCCTCATATCCCTTATGACGAGGTTGGGGTTTACCCGGGGCGGTTTTTTCAACTGAGGTTCACCTCCGACGAGTCGCCCACGTTCAGGTTATATGGTCTGCCGCTGACGGTGGCATTTGCTCCGATCAGCGACCCATCCAGCAATACATCGCTGACCCTGGCGTTTTCGTTGATTATAGAATCCCGCAAAATCGAATTGGAGATAAAACACCCCTCGGCGATGGAGACGTAGGGACCGATTATGGATCTCTCTATCCTCGTCGCTGAGCCGATGAAGACGGGCGGGATGATGATCGAGCCGGGCACATCATACTCATCCCCTTGCTTTTCAAGCAGATGTCTGTTGGTCGCCAGCAACGTCTCGGGTTTGCCGCAATCGAACCATCCGTCTATCGGGAAGGCCCTGATCCTCTCACCCCTTTCGATCATCATCTGCAATGCATCGGTGAGTTGATACTCGCCTCTGACCTTTATCCCCTTCCTTATTATCTCGTCCAGGCATTCGAAGAGAAGAGGGGAATTACGGATGAAGTATACCCCTACGATGGCCAGGTTGCTGGGCGGGATATCCGGCTTTTCAACAAGGTGCTCGATGAATCCATCTTTCAGCTCCACCACGCCGAAGCGACGGGGGTCATCCACCTCCTTGACCCCTATAGCCGAGTAGCCGTTTTCGAGCATGCCGTGCAGGTCGAACTCGATTATGGTGTCATCCAAGGTGATGAAGAGGGGGGAGTTGCCGACGGCCTCTTTCGTCAGGCTTATGGCGTAGCCCAACCCCAGCCGTTCCGGCTGTTCGACGAAGGTGACCTTAAGATCGTAGTTTTCGTGTATGAAATCCCTTATCTTATCCCCCATATAGCCGACGACGACGATCAGCTCTTCGATCTGCAGCGTGGAGAGGCCGTCCAACACATGGCCGAGTATGGGTTTACCGGCCACGCGGACGAGGGTTTTAGGCGTGGTATGCGTATGGGGCCTGAGCCTCGTTCCCGCCCCGGCGGCCGGTATGACGACCTTCAATCCGTCCATCATCCTATCTCCCTCAGCACCGAAGCGGTGACCCTGGAGATTATCTCCACCAGTTCCTCCTCGGGAATGATGGAGGTCGGCTCACCCCGCACCACTGTCTCTTCCTCTCCGAATCTGCTCCTTCCGAGCTGGCATGCGCGACAGCTATTACACAGTGGATTCGGATGATCGCATATCCCGACGCTACCGAAAACCTGTATCTGCCGTTTAACCGTCTCTTTGATTCCGATCTTTGCCTCTAGGAGCAGTTCGGGGAATTTTATCAGGTCCGGCTCCTTACGCAATCGTTCCTTGATCCTGTTAACGGCGGCTATGCTGGTCTGGGTGTAAAAGTTAACCTTACATATGCCCAGTTGGATCGCCCGTTTGAAATCCTCATCCGGGACCCCCGTTCCTCCGTGCAGCACGAGGGGGATATTCACGCGGCGGGCTATCTCGGCGAGACGGTCGAAATCCAGCTTCGGCTCCCCCTTGTACAGCCCGTGTACGGTTCCGATCGCCACAGCGAGGGCATCCACGCCGGTTTCCTCGACGAATATGGCGGCCTCCTGTGGATCGGTAAAGAGGGAGGGCTCAGCGACCGTTCCCTCCTTACTTCCTCCCTCGCCGCCGGTGACCTGTCCCAGCTCAGCTTCTACGGTCACGCCGACGGAATGACATATGTCCACTATCTGTTTGGTGCGGCGGATGTTCTCCTCGAGGGGATACTCCGATCCGTCATACATCACCGAGGTGAAGCCACATCTTATCGCCCTGACGATGGTCTGAAGGCTCAACCCATGGTCCAGATGCAACGCCACCGGTATAGGGGCAAGCTGTGCAGCGCGCTGCACCACGGGAGCCATCGCCTCCATGTCCACGTAGTCGAAATGAACCTCGGCGATGTTTATGATCACGGGAGACTTGAGCTCGACCGCCGCCTCAAGTATCCCCTGCAGGGATTCTATATTTAGGACGTTAAAGGCACCTACGGCGTATTTATGCCTTTTCGCGTCCTCCAACATATCCTTCATGTTAACCAGTGCCATGTCTCACCCTGAAATAGCTTTGATTTTCTCCTCGAATTCCTCCAAAGAGGAGGATTTCAAGGCAGCTCGGAGCATGACCTTTAATACCTCAGGTTCCTCTACCTGACCTATCGCCCTGATCACTCTAGAGGGAACAATGCTGAACTTCTCCTCCAAGACCTGAAGTATCGAATCACGGAATCCCCGTTGTAATCCCTGTTGCAATCCCTCCTTAATGCCCTCCCTTAACCCCTCTTCTTTTATCATCTCATAAGCGACCGATTGAATCATGATGTCTCTCCTCCTCTCGATAAGGGATCGTGTCATCCCCTTATCCTTCAAACCGGCAAATATGGCCATCGCCGTCAGGATATCTCCCTTTTCCTCGGTGGTTAGCTCTTCGGATTCGTAGATCTTTTCCTCAACTTCATCAACGAGTTTTTCTCCACCTCTCATGAGCGGAATAAACGGGTATACCGCCTCCTCATTGAGGTAGTCGACAGCGTTTTCCTCCCAAATTCTGATCGCCTTATACCTGAAAGACACGATCTCATCCTCATAGGATCCGGTTGCCAGCTTTGAAGGCGTTAAGATAATCACCGCTGGAATCACCTTGATCTTATATCTCAGCCTGAACCGCATGGTATATTCGATCAGCCTCCAGATGAATTCCCGACTGAAGGCGGTTTGAAATTCCAGAAGCACGATTATCTCCTCGCCATCCTTTAGCGTCACCCGCATGGGAAAATCGCTCCTGCGAAGGCTCACCGTTTCCTCAGGCAATTCCTCGATCAACTCAATCTGCTCGGCTTCCACCCCCAGGAATCTGGTCAGTATCACCTCCTTTCCTCTTTCCAGTGTGACTTTGGCTGCTATATCATATTGCATGTTATAACCCTGTCCTACGGTTTTACGGTCTCGAGCAATCTATCTATGATGTCGAGACTTGTTATCCCGTCCGCCTCGGCATTGAAGTTGGTCAGGATTCTATGTCTGAGGACGGGCTTGCTGATGGCCTGTATATCCTCATAGGATGCGTGATATCTGCCGAGCATGACCGCCCGGGCTTTAGCTCCCAGCACGAGATACTGTATGGCCCTTGTCCCCGCTCCCCACGCGACCCAATCCCTGATGAACGGGGGCGCCATCTCGTCGGACGGCCTTGAGCTTCTGACCAATCTTACGGCATATCGGACCACATCCCTGGCTATCGGCACCCTTCTGACCACATCCTGTAGCTCGATTATTTCCTCCTTGCTCATCACCTTTTCAAGCTGCGGCTCATAGGCTGAAGTGGTGGTTAGCGCTATCTCCTCTTCCTCCTCCGAGGAGGGGTAGTCCATGTAGATGCTGAACATGAACCTATCGAGCTGTGCTTCCGGAAGGGGGTAAGTTCCCTCCTGCTCTATCGGGTTCTGCGTCGCCAGAACGAAGAAGGGCGGGTCGAGCTCATATGTCGTGCCTCCGGCCGTGACCTTATACTCCTGCATCGCCTGAAGCAGAGCAGCCTGGGTTTTAGGAGGGGTCCTGTTTATCTCATCAGCCAGAACCACGTTGGCGAATATCGGGCCGGGCATGAACTTAAAATACCTCCTGCCAGTATCTATATCCTCCTGGATGATATCCGTGCCGATTATATCGGAAGGCATCAGATCAGGGGTGAACTGGATCCTGTTGAATTTCAGATCCAATATCTGGGCGATCGTGCTTATGAGCAAGGTCTTGGCCAGCCCCGGAACACCTACCAACAGACAATGCCCTCTGGAGAAAAAGGCGATCAATATCTGGTCGATGACCTCACCCTGACCTATAATGACCTTCCTGATCTCCTTGAGCAGTTTCTCCCTGCCTTTTTTGAGAAACTCCACCGCCTCTATCTCATGCGGTTTAAGCTCCATAGCGTCCAAGTTCGGTCTCCTTTCATCGAGCTTCGGCCTTATTTTAGCATATCCCTGTATCAAAGGCAATCGGATGACTTTGCACGCAGCTTTAAGGCGCCCAGCGGGCATGCCCTGACGCAAAGCCCACAGCGGATACATTTCTCATGCTCTATCTCGACGAAGAGATCCAGAAGGGTTATGGCGTTTTGGGGACACACGCCTGCACAGGTGCCGCAGTAACCGCATATATCCCTCGATATTTCGATCATATACTACCTCCATATCATGAAATCCCCCAAAGTCGCACCGGACCGAGCAGGCCCGATGGCTTGGGGTCCGATTCGATGAAGTTGGCCATCGAATTGATGACCCTTATCTGCAGCAGGATCTCACCGCCGCTCATATCCTCTACCCTCGCCGTGAAAGGAGGCCAAGGTCGAACGGCTACATTCCTGCCGTTTACGATGAATTCGGCCATATCCGCAACCTCCTCCGCTTCGACGAAAAGGAGCTTGATCTCCTTTGGCACCTCAATCCATCTGGAGTAAAGGGCTACCCCTGAATAGAAGGGATACCCGTTCTCGGTCCATGATCCGCCTGCCGGCATTCTCCTTCGAGGCTCGGATATGACGAATTCCTCTTCCCCTCTCCTCAGGGAGAAGTCTCCGAGGAGCTTGGGCGGATAGGTCAGAATTTGAGGCTCGCCCGCCCAGCTCTGATGTTGAAAGACGAGTTTGAGCTCGTTTTCGCCTTTTATGAGGAAGGGCGATATCTGAACGGTCTTCCATTTGGGATCTATGTGGTTCTGGAAACCCATCCCCTCCACCTGGACACCGTTTATCAGGATCTGTAGCGATCTCCCCTCCATAAACGACCGTCTTCCCTCGATATCATCCAACATCAGGAGGAGCGATCTGGGGATGTAGTCGGCCTTGAAACGGGAGGTATACTCGTAGTGAGTCCAATCGCCCGAAGTTCGGATCGACATCTCCCACCTCTCAAGCGGCAGAGCGTTCGGCTCCTCCGCCTTGAACTCCCACTCCCCATCCAATGTGTCGATCAGCTCAAGCTCCCTCTGGTCTATCCTCGACCTCACCTCATCATCCGTTCCCCCATCTCTCCGGATGACGAACAGGGCCGACTCATAGGGCTCGAAACCCCATCTGAACCGAATCCCTCCCTCATCCACCTCAAAGGGAACCGATGACACCTCGCCGGTCTCGGCATCCCAATGCTCGAGCCTTCCCCGGACGGGGAGGCTTATCTCAGCCTGAACCTTTTCGGCGGTCGTGTTCACAGTAAAATAGACCTCTCCCTCATCCAGGCGTCTATGGAGGTATCTGATCCCCGAGGCGACGCGGAGGTTATCATCCGGGACTGAGATCTCGATATCGGGCTCGGTCAGTTCCCTCAACATCTCCCTCAGCCTGTATCTGAGCTCGGCGAAGGAGATCCCCTGGGGCAGGATGATTAGCTTACCTCTGGCGTCCGAAATATCCCTCAGACCCTCCACCAGTTCTTCCGTCACCTCGCTTGCAAGCACCCCGCCGCCCTCGCGATAGAACCGGCCTAGGGCCTCGGCTATCTCATGGCTTATGCTGCTCACGGGAGGGATTATGATCGCCTCATACCTCTCGTCGCCGGCCGAGAGTTTTCCCTCCTCGATCGCCCTCAGGTTGATGAAGTCTTCGGGGATGATATCGTAATCGTAGTGACACCTCAGAAGCTCCTGACAGTAGAAGTTGAAGAAGTCGGATATGAGCTTATCCCCTTCACCCTGTTCCCCGCATTTGAAATGTCTCCAGAGGTCCCTCAGAGGATAGAGGAGGGCCACCTTTGCGACATGCGTTCCGGATCGCAACATTAAGCTCAACCTGGCCACGTAGTCGGCGAAAGCCCTGTAGTGTCGCCAGTATGGAACCTGATAGAACTGCGATGGCGGCGAATCGGTCTTCCGAAACCCCTCGAGGCTGTAGTAGAAGGCATGTGGACAGAGGAAATTGATCCCTAAGCTGAACTGCCAGTCGACGATACGTTTCATATCGGCCATCGAAAGCCGCCAGCCGCTCACGCCGAAGGACTCCGACAAAACCGCCTCCTTGCCATAAAGATGGGCTATGGAGCTGACCAGTTTCCCTCCCTGAACGTTCGTGCTCATAAGCGGCAGGTTTCCCCATCCGCCATACCTTCCCTCACATCCTATTCCGAGGTGATCCACCCCGGGTATATCGAAGTGGCTGAGATCACGGGGAAAATCGCCCTGGAAAATCGTGTTCGAATACAGCCCCTCCTCCAGCAGGAGATGGCCCGTGAGCTTAAGGTTATGTGCCCTACACCACTCCGAATACGGCCTGAAGAAGGAATCGACGTAGAGCTCGGCCACCTCCTCCCTGTAGACCTCCCTGAGCATCCTCCCTTCCTCTCCCAGATCGTAGAACAGGGCGATCGCCATCTCCTCAAGCGAGTATCCGGTTGGTCTAAGCCTCTCTATCAACCTTTCCTCCAGCTTCTCGCTCCAGACGGCGATCCTGCCGTCATGGTGAACCCTATAACATGTGTGATTCTGATGCCATGCGAGCAGACAGGGCTCATCGGTGAAGATCCCCGGCACGGTTTTCCCGAACTCGTCCCCCACCGCCTCGGCGTAGAGGTCTAGGATCTTCAGAAAGGAGCGGGTGGTCTCGGGATTGAGATAATCGGGGCCGAAGACGTTGCCGCGCGGATCGTCTAATCTCCTTACGGGCAGCGCCACGATGAGCCAATCGCCCTCGGGCAGATCGGCCCTGACCGTTTCATTTATCACCTCGATCGGGGTTATCCTTCGACGCAGATCCTCTATGCCGTCGGACATCCCGCCCTGTATGGCGAAGGCGGTTATGACCTTCATCGTATCGGCGTGTTCGCCCTCGTTTGACATCCTCAGCTCAACCCGTCCGCCTTTCAGGTGCCATTCGAACAGATCCAGAAACTTGTTTCTATGTTCCGGTTTGGCCGTGACCCTCAATCCGCCGACGCCGCTTGGAAAGGGATATTCGTCGTAGAGCCACGCCTTCAACCCCAGCCTTTTCGCCACCATAACGGCGTATCTGACATAATCGAGCCACTCCTCCGACATGTATTCGGTCTCCAATCCAAACCTGGCGTGCATGAAGAAACCGCCCAATCCGGCCTCAGCCATCATTCTGATCTGCCTTTCTATCTCGGCTTTATCCATCTTGGAGTTCCAAAACCAGAAAGGGATAGGACGAAACTGGACGGGTGGATCGACGAACAGGTCTTTTAAGCGGATCATACGCCCTCCTCGCTTCTATAGATGTTCCATGCCAGGATGTCCGTCTCCTCATCCGTCTTCCATCTAAGCTCCACGGCTTTGCCGTCAAAGGACCCTGTGAAGGACAGGAGTATGACAGGAAGTGAGGTGTCCGATATCCCCTGCGGTCTGGAGCCGCTGACCGTGGTGTCGGTGCTTGATGTCCCGTCGGCTGCACCTTGGAAGAAGATATACATGGGATCGCCTGTTCCATATCCCAATACATCCCCGGTAGTCGGATCCTTCAGGTTTCCCAGATTAACCTGCCAGTTGCCGCTTGAATCCGATAGGGTCGAAAGCCAGTGTGACACCACGCCCCCATGTGTGACCCTCACGTATACGATCGCGCCCTCCGCCGGAGTGACCCCGTCGGCCTTGTACACCTTGCCGTATACGACGTAGGATGTGCCGGTTCCCACCTTTGCGGTTTTAAACTCGTATTTGTTTCCGCCGTTATCGTCGGTGGTGCCGTCGGAGACCACCTCAAAATAGTATGTCGTCTCAGGGTCCAGGCCCGTTATCTCGACGTAATGTGTATCGTCCACCCTCGTATCGCTCGCCGTTGAGCCCAGGGCCTTCGTCGTGCCGTAGTTCACCCTGTTATCGTTCGTGACCACATCGGTTATCCATGAGATGACGACCGATGAGCTGGAGTGGTTGGAGACCCTTATGTCGCTTATGGTGATCGGGAAGGCGGGGGTTATAAACACACAAAGCACAAGGGTTAACGTTAAAATCCCCTTCATACCTAACACCTCCTGTTCACCTCTGATGCGGTAATTCGTAGCCTCCGCACCCATCGGACGGCTCTATCAGCCCACATTCCAAACCCTATATCCTCACATCATGGTTAGCTTCTCCCTGAACTCATCCATGCTGCCGCACCGGATGGCATGGCGATGTAACTGCTTCAGGATATCCCTCTCCTCTATCCTCCGCACCTCTTTCTCCACATCCTCAGGCACATCCCCGAACCTCTCCTCCAACGCCTCCAAAACCATCTCCCTGGCATTCTCCAACATGCCTTGCTGGATGCCTTGTTGGATTCCCTTCCTTATTCCTATTCTCTCCGCAGTTGTGATATACGGCATTCCCTTCACCTCCTCCTCTCTCAGTATCTCCTCATGATACAACTCCTCCAATTCCTCCGGCAAGCTTATCACCATGTCTATGAACCTATACAGGCTCAATATCTCATTCCTCCCATATCCCCTCTCATACAACAGCCTCGTCAGCCTCAGCTTCCAGGCATACCTCTCCCTTACCTCCCCTCTCGCCTCCTGGGACTTCAGATGCGCCATCACCACCACAGAGAAGGGGTTCATATCCCCCTCCATCTCCTCCCACCTATCACGGTAGTCCAGAAGCTTCACCACCGGATATGCCATCTCAAGGCGGAAGTCCCCCATCATGAACTGATATGGACCAGGACGGAAACGATCATCCTCATCGGTCAGCACCGCAAGGCTGACGACATCTCTGTTGTATCTGTCGAATATCCGGTAGTTGTAGACATACATCCTCTTCGAGAACTCCTCCTGTGGGTATCCCTGAACTTCCACGTGAATCAGCAGCCATTTCTCCTCTCCATTCTTCAGAAATGCCTTGACCAGCGTGTCAACTCTCCTTCCACTCAGCCCTCTCTTGCTTATTCTGCCCAGTTCCTTGTCCAGGAACTCAAATCCTCTGGTTGTGTCTATGTGCCGGGCTATGGATGGGAAGAAAAAGCTCAGGAAATGAGGGAAGAAGGATCTGATCGCCTCTTTCCATCCCTCGTCATATTTGACTCTCACCCCACCAACCTCTGTCCCTGTGGAGATGTGCTACTCCTACAAATCCCATCCTCCTGCACCGCTTAATTTTAATCCGTTTTCGACCTGACTATCAAGGGGTGCACCTATGTGTTGCGCCCGATGATAACGGGCAGACACGTAGGTCTGCCCCACGTAACACCTCCATTCGCTCACTTCAGGAGCAAAAGCCTCCTGGTTGCCCTGAACCTCCCCGCCTGTATGCAATACCAGTAAACCCCGCTTGCCACCCTCTCACCTTTCTCGTTCCTGCCATCCCAATGCGCTGCCTTGTCCTTGTCAAGATAATAACCGGCATCGAGATGTCCCAGATCCAACACCCTCACGAGCCTCCCCACACCATCGTAGATCTTTATCTCAACATCCGCCGGCTCTGAAAGCTGAAAGGGTATCCATGTCTCAGGGTTGAACGGGTTGGGGAAGTTCTGCAGAAGCTCCGACCGCTGAGGCATCGTCCCGCCATCGGAGCCCTCCAGAACGAGCCCTCCCACCAGCGAGACCCTCCCCATATACTCCGGCCCTTTAACCTCTAAAACCCTTTCGGGATACCGAGCCCCGCCTTCGCCATCCGCCCCCTGAACCTCGATCTGAATCTGATCCCCGGACATATATCGAAAGACGCCGCCGCTGAACCTGTCCTTCAGATTGCCCAGATTGACCTGCCACAACCCGTCCTCATCCACCAGAGCGGCCAAGGTGAGGGATTCCCTGTGACCACGCCTCACCCTCACGTAGACCATCGCGCCTTCCGCCGGGGTGAAGCCGTCCTCATCGTAGACCTCGCCGTAGATGATGTATGGAACTCCAGCTGTGAGCCTCGTCGTCCTGAAGGTGTACAGCCTCCCATCGCCGCTTATCCTGTAATAGCAGGTCGTCTCGGGCGAAAGGCCCGTAAGCTCGATCCGGTGTAACCTTCCCTCTCCGTCTTCCAGGGCGGCGAGCCCGAGATCAGGGGTTGGGCCGTATTCCACCGCTCCCCTGCAGGGGAGATCCGTCAACCACGAGATCGCCGCGGAGGTGGCCGAGATGTCGGTCAGCCTCACAAACCCGATCCTTGTCGAAATCGGCGGGGGCAATACGATCGGGCCCTTGTCTGAACGGTCAACCGGCAGCGGAGGTGCGGGGCTGCCGGGAGTCCACGAGGGGACATCGCTCTCGACCTGAACCACGAACCCGGCATATGACTTTACGCTGAAAGGCTTGCTCGGCGGAATTATCCGTCCTCCCTCCTTGATCGCCGAGTCGCCCCATTTCTGGAGATCGGCATCCCAGGGGGTCACGACCCGACTGTTCGGGATATTCCGGATCAGACTTTCGGGATCAGGGGCGTATGTTTCGGGTTTATAGGGGATGGAGACGAAGTTCAGCCCTCTTCTAAGTTTCACCGGCGGCGGGCTTGAAAGCGGCGCACCCCCGAACGGAACCGTCATGTCCTCGTCCGCCTGGACGAAATAGCTGTATCCCGGTTTAAGCTCGAAGTCACTCCCGATGATCCCGCCGTCGCCCACGGCGAGGGTCGAGTCGCCATATCGCTGTCTTTCGGCATCCCATGGGGTGACGATCTTACACCCTGATATCCGCTCGAGCAGCCATCTGGCTGAATATGCCCCTTCGCGGAAGGGGACTGTGAGGAGGTTCAGCCCCTTCTTGATGGGCACCTGTGTCTCCCCACATCCCGCAAACAGGGCTATCTTCGCCGTGCGTTTGATCTGGAGGGAGAGCTTGTTCGTATCCTTATCGAGCTCCCCACCGGCATATCTCCATTTGCCGCTCTTTTCGTCCCACACGAACGCCCTGAGGGTTCCCTCATCCTTCCCGGTTCCCGTGACGTCGTCCTCCTTGTAGAGAAACGTCATCTTGATGGGCTTCTCGAAGGAGTCGTACCCATCCGAGAACCTGAGGTCATAGATCATCCCAGGGGGAACAGCGAGTCCCTCGGGTGGAGGGGCAGGAAGAGACGGAGGTATGAAGAGTTCGAGGGTTCTCTGTTTTCTCAGGGCTCCCAGGGGTATGTCTATTTCCATCATCCCTGCGAAATCTATAACATTCCTGTGGTCGGAGTGAAGGGTTTTCTCGATGGAGCTCTTGGGCGAGATGAAGATGGGGTTGCTCTCCGGATTCTCGAACGGGTAGGTTGCGAGCGTCCTGCCTCCTCCGTCCTTTGCGAGGATGTAGTAATCCACCCCGGCCTGTGTCATGGCGTTTTTGGGGATGAATCCGTGATACTCGCCGCCTCTTTTGACGAGGGGGATCTCCGTATAGGAGCCGGAACCGTGAACCCTGTAGAAGGCGCTCACGCCTGCGACACCTCTCCCTGATGGGGCGACGACGCGTATCAGCACGGGTTTGCCGGTGAGCGCCTCCGTGATGGGAGCATGGAAGAAGGGAAGCCGTGTGAAAGCGATGGCAGATTCAGGGCTTCCTCTGAATTTAGCGTAAATGTAGTTTCCAGGGTTGGAGAGTGTCCACTCCTTGGTTGGGCTATAAGGTTCCCAGGAGGCCCCTGCAAAGGTATGATCCTCGCTTATCATCATCTCCTTGGGTGTTGGGGTAACATCCAGATTGAGCGTTACTGTGGGGGATGAAACCGCCCCTGAGAAACCGGTTGGAATAACCTTAATAACATCGTAAACTGTGACAGATATGGATGGAGAAGACAGTAAAGGCGAGAAATCAACTAAGCTCTTCGAAGAATCATCATAAAAGTCATAGATCTTCTGAGCTATCATCCTGGCATCAGTTGTCCCCCACCAGTTGTATTTCGCGTTTATCACCCTTGCATTCCGCCTTGATCCTTCAAGGTAGATGAGATATTCTGAAGCCTCTATATTATTGAACTTTATCTCCGGAGCCACATATACCGGGTTGGCCTTTATTCCTATCTTGCTTTGATTCACTGTGTTCCCTTCTACTGTGATGGAACCCTCAGCGTAAAGATATATCCCTACATCGCAGTTTGAAATCTTATTGTTTGAAACCGTCCCCTGAACGGTAAAGTAAATCCCTGTTCCTGACCCACCTCTATTGATGACATTATCGGACACAACTGAATTCCTACCTGTGAAGGTTATCCCACCATTTGTGATGGTATTGTTGGAGATGGTCACACGCCCACTTGGAGCATCAGCTCTTATCGAGCTGTTGATGAAAATATTATTGGTGATGCTTATCTCCTTCCCCTGTCCATGAGTCAAAGAGAGTTCTACCCCATCAAATTTGCAATTGGATATTATTGAGACATAGCTGTCCCAATCAGTGGAGATACTTCCACCGTTGGAAAACTCACAATTATGAGAAGGAACCCTCGCTTCCTTTGCTGAACTTTATATTCCCCCATCTAGCCCCTGATGATGTGAAGATGATATAGTTATCAGAAGTTCCATTTGCTATGAGTTTGCCTTCAATCACTATGTTGTAGCTCCCTTCAAATATCACCTCTACTCCTGGGTTTATCGTTAAGACCGCTCCCTCCATTACCAGCATATTGTTTTTTATTAAAATCACATCCTCTGACCAAGTTTTACTTTCCGATATGATCCCGCTAACTTCTGATACAGTTCCTCTTGTCCTAAATGTAAATTGCGTTTTATCTATAGACAAGCGATTTCCCGCTAAATCGGTTGCGACGATGTTTTTGAGCGTGATGCGGTAGGTATGACCGGGTGAGAGCGAGATATCCGATGTGAGCGTCAGTTTATCCCCGGCATCGTTGAAGCTCGCCCGAAGAAAACCACCGTCCACCAGATTCCGTAAGGATGTGTTCGCCAGTTTCTGTCCTGTGGTGAGATCCTCCAGATCCACCGTCGTCCTTAATACCGAGTCCTGATCCATCGGCTCGCTGAACTGTATCCAGAAGTTGATCTTTATCGATGCATTCGTGGCTCCGTCGGACGGGTTGGTGTAAAGAATCCGAGGAGGAACGTCATCCTCCTGGGCCGAGGCGAAGTTCCATGATAGAAAACCTAAAAGGAGAAAGAGGGAAATCACCCCACAACGGGTGGAAATCACACGATATACCATTCAAACCTCACCCCCCAATATCAAGGAGGCATGGAGCTATGAGGGAGATGAAACGGGAAACCCTCTGGCTAAATCAGGCGAGATTGAATATATCCTACACACCGCAGCTTTCAATCCACATGAGTTCCCGAAACACATCTCGACGATCCTCCAGATGAGAACATCCGAACTTCATTAACTCCATGTCCCTATCTAACTTTCTCGCTCTTATTTCCCTTGAGTGTAGCGGTTATCCATCAAGCGTAGTGCGCAAGGCGTAGAGCGTAAGGCGCTTTACGCCGCACGCATTACGCACTACGCAAATCAGCTCTCTGCTACACTCACCGAAAATATGAGCGAACTTTCTAACACAGCCTATTTTACCAAAATCAAGAGGCGAGGTCAAGAAAAATTCGCCAAGATGTATAAGGGCTAGGCATTCAAGAGAATGCCTAGCCCCTACCTTCATCGGGGATGACTTGATCCTCATCTCCAAGGGTGATAAAATCGCTTCTCAAACCCTTACGCCCGAATTTCCTTTAGGAGACAGGAGGCGGGAAACAGGAGAACGGTATGAACGATCCTTATAATATCCATGGGAGGAGGAAAGGAATGGACAGGAGAAGATTTCTCTACACCTTAGGCGTCGGAACGGCGGGCGTTATGGCCCTGGGAGGTTCAGCGGTTTTCGGAAAGTATCCGAACCTCGGCGGTCGTAAGCCGAACATAATCTTCATACTGGCGGACGATCTGGGATATGGAGATCTGGGATGTTACGGCCAAAGGCTTATCGAAACTCCCAATATAGATGCTCTGGCGGCAGAGGGGATCAGGTTCACCCAATGCTATGCCGGAAGCACGGTATGTGCCCCCTCACGTTGCGCCCTTATGACGGGATTCCACATGGGACATGCCCGCGTTCGAGGCAACAAACTCATCCCGCTCCGTCCTCGGGACGTCACGGTCGCCGAAATACTTAAAGGCGCAGGCTATACCACGGCGATCATCGGGAAATGGGGTCTCGGCGAGCCGGGAACCACCGGGGTGCCAAATCTGAAAGGGTTTGACGAGTGGTTCGGCTATCTCAATCAGAGACGGGCACATAACTATTACCCGGAGTATCTTTGGAGAAACATGGAGAAATACTGGATCAAGGAGAACATGAACGGAAAGAAGGGGGTATACTCCCATGATCTATTCACCGAGGAGGCACTGAAATTCATCAGACGCAACAGGGGTAATCCCTTTTTCCTCTACCTGGCATATACCATTCCGCACGCCAACAACGAGCTGGGGAGGAAAACGGGCAACGGCATGGAGGTGCCATCGGATGAACCCTACTCGGACAGATCATGGCCTCAGGTGGAGAAAAACTTCGCAGCCATGGTTACGAGGATGGACAGGGATGTGGGCAGGATCGTCTCCCTTTTGAAGGAGCTCGGAATCGACGGGGAGACGGTGATCTTCTTCTCCAGCGATAACGGACCACATAGGGAGGGCGGGCATGATCCCAAATTCTTCAAAAGCTCCGGACCGCTGCGAGGGATCAAAAGGGATCTCTATGAGGGCGGCATACGCGTGCCGATGATCGTGCGATGGCCGGGGAAGATAAAGCCGGGGAGCGTGAGCGATCAGGTCTGGGCCTTTTGGGATTTCCTCCCGACAGCGGCGGAGATCGCGGGGGTGGAATCGCCTAGGGGGATAGACGGGATCTCCATGTTGCCGGCCCTGCTCGGTAAGGAACAAGGAGATCATGAATACCTGTATTGGGAGTTTTATGAGAGGGGGTTCGATCAGGCCGTCAGGATGGGCGACTGGAAGGGAGTGCGGCATCTGGATAGGAAGATCGAACTGTATAACCTCAGCGAGGATATAGGTGAAAGAAGGAACATAGCAGCGGATCACCTCGATATCGTGAACGAGATATCGAAGATCATGCGAGAAGCACATCTGGATTCGCCGAACTTCCCTATACCTCGGAGGCGTTAGGGCGCGAAGAGCTCATCCCCTTTCGCGGAGCTCCCTTCTGAGGATCTTGCCCATGATGTTTTTCGGGAGTTCCTCTATGAACTCTATCATCTCCGGCACCTTGTAATGTGCCAGGTTCCTCCTGCAGAAGTCCATGATCTCCTCGGCTGTGACCTCCCCCGCTTTGACCACGAACGCCTTTATCCTCTCACCCAGCGGTGAGGGGACGCCAACCACTCCCGCCTCCTTCACCTTGGGATGCTGGATTAAAACCCTCTCTATCTCCTCCGGGTAAACGTGAATTCCATCCATATCTTCGGGGAGACGAACGGTTATCAAATCCTTCTTTCTGACGACTATCTCGAAGTAACCCTCCTCGTCCATCCTGGCGATATCCCCCGTATGGAGCCAACCGTCTTTGAGAACCTCCCTTGTCTCCTCCTCCCTTCTCCAGTATCCCGGCATCACCTGAGGGCCTTTGATGCAGAGCTCACCCTCCCGCCCCGGAGGCAGCTCCTCACCGGTCTTCAGGTCGATGATCTTGCAGTCGGTATCCGGAAAGGGCAAGCCTATCCCTTTTCTCTTTCCCCGTCTCGGGTTACAGTGGGTCACGGGTGAGGCCTCCGTCAGACCATATCCCTCGATCAGATCAACCCCGGTCAGCTCCTTAAATTTTGAAAGCGTCTCCTGAGACAACGGTGAGGCGCCGCTCACGGCGAATCGGATCGAGGAGAAATCATATTTCGGCGTTTCCGGATATCGATTGATGGCCTCAAAGACGGGCGGAACCCCGACGAAGTAATTGGGTTTATAGCGGGCTATCAATTTCAGGGTTTCCTTCACGTTGAAGGTCGGCGTCATGATGACGGTTGAGCCTGTGAGGAATGGAGCGTTCAGGGCCGTCGTCAGGGCATATGTATGGAAGAACGGAAGCGGCGTTAGAAAGATCTCCTTCCCTTCCTCCACCCCGAACCACTCCTTACACTGAACGGCATTTATGACGAGATTCCTGTGGGTAAGGGCGACTGGCTTGGGTTTTCCCGTCGTCCCTGTGGTGTAGAATATCGCCGCCACATCTCCGGGATCGACCTTAACTTCCGGCGTCTTCGCCTCCACTTCGAGGAGCTTTTCAAACCGGAGGACATCCCCACCCGCCTTCGATATCTCCCTCCTTTTCACCAAGGGAAAGAGAACGTTCTTGGGGAACGGAAGGTACTTCTCCAGGGAGGAGAGTATCACGTTCTCAATGCCTACCTCCCTTTTAACCTCCATAACCTTGTGGTATAGCATCTTCAGGTTCAGGGTTACTATGGCCTTGGCACCCGAATCTTCGATCTGATAGGATAATTCCTTTCCGGAGAGCAGAGGATTGTTAGGCACGACGATCGCTCCCGCTTTGATGGTTCCGTAAAAGGCTATCACATATTGGGGACAATTGGGCAGAAAGAGGGCGACCCTATCTCCCCTCTCGATTCCCAGATCGATCAGGGCCCTGGCAAACCTATCCGTCAATTCCTTCAGCTTCCGATATTTTATCCTCTTGCCCATGAAGATCAGGGCATCGTTCTCCGGGTAACTTTCCCCTGATCGGTCGAGGAGATCATAGAGAGGAAGATCTGGATATTGAATGCTTTTCGGAACGCCCTCGTCATAGAAGGAATACCACACCTTTTCCATCTCCCACCCCTTGTTTCCATCTGGGAAATGTGTCTAACGTTCTTATTTCCCTTGAGTATAGTATCTATGGCTACTGTCCGCCGTGCTTTCATCTCTTTCACCCCTAATGGGTTGGACCACATGGGGATTATCAGTACTTGAGAAAAGTAAGGGCTTTGGCGTATAATTGTTCCCAAAATCCTTACCAGGAGGGGACAAAATGCACCAAAGCCGACATCAGGAT
>JAGGXZ010000219.1 GCA_021162805.1 Candidatus Poribacteria bacterium | reverse complement strand
AGACGGTGTTGACGGCGTCCATATCATCGGGGTTAGCTTCCAGTGATAGAAGTGCTGATTCGGCTTCGGATATCAGATCTTGTGTCTCCGTTATGAACGCTGATATCAACTCCGGATCCGAATCCTCGGGAATGCTCATCTGATTAGAAGAATCGTTCCCGCTACTCAGATCCATAGCTTTTTCCACCAACTCGCCTATCTCCCTCATTAAACTCGAGGGATCAGATGTCTGATTCTGTATCATTTCGTCAAGCTTATGGGATACTTGGAGAAACAGATCCCGCAGCTCGGGTGATGAGAGGTTTCTTGAAAACTCATCCACAGCTTCCTTCACCTGGCGTAGCTCGAAAGGCTCACCAGGATCTAATTGTATCAAAAGTGCCGCTATATCATTAAGATTATCAATATGAGTTGCGTTTTCCATATCGGGTTACCTCCGGGGATAAGCTCAAGCGGAAAAATTAAGATTTTAAATCACATTCATCGTCTTCTCCGTTTATTTTCGATTTTGTCCTCTAATAGTTCTTAGGCGGCAGGGATTTTGCCGTGGACTTTGGGATTAAACTTTAGATAATTAGAAACCTTTATTAAAACAATTTCTTCAACAAAGGGATCGGAGAGCAACGATGGTAAATCGTAATCTCAACCGTAGATCGATTCGTTATCCTCCATTAGGGGAGCGGAAAATAGAATACGGGAGGGATCGGTAGTGTTGGATAATCCTAAGGCGGAAGTTAAGGCCTTTGAGGAGTATCTCAGATCGAGAGGATTGTCGCCTAGAACTATCCATGAGTACACATATGACCTCCGTGATTTTTTCTCGAAGTATCCTGAGGCTAAACCCGAGGACTTAGAGAAATGGCTCCAGTTGTTATCTCAGAACGGATTGAAACTCTCTTCCCTCCAGAGGAAATTGGCTTCTGTAAGGGCATGGGCAAGATGGCGTAGAAGGATGGACATCCTTTCCATGGAGTGGTCCTGGGGCAGGGAGGAAAAACTTCCTACCTTTCTAAGCGAGAGCGAGGTGGAGAAGCTTGAAAAAACAGCCGAGGAGATGGAGGACCCCAGATATCCTGCTATGATCATGCTGATGTCGAGAAGCGGATTGAGGGTCTCTGAGGTAGCAGGTCTTAGAGCACAGGAGGTGGATCTGAAGGAGGGTATCATGACTATAAGATTGGGTAAGGGTAGAAAGGACAGGGTTATACCTATACCAAAAGGCGCTGTGAGGTATCTCCAACTGGTGATGAAATCCCGAAGGTCAAACGAGTTTCTCTTCCCATGGAGCACAAGGACAATAAACAGGGTGGTTAAAAGGCTTTCCATGAAAGCGGGGATCAGAAAGAAGGTAACACCCCATACGCTGAGACATACGGCCGCGACGAGAATGTTGAAAAGAGGGATGAACATAAGAGCTGTTCAAAAGATATTAGGGCATAAATCACTAATGACTACCCAAAGATATATTCACCTCACCATAGAGGATCTAAAAGAAGAAATGGAGAAATGCGGGCTTTAATTCCTTGCTATTTAGAGAGGAGAGCACACCCTAGGAGATCCTGATCCCCTCAAGATGATTTTCCTCTAAAGTTCTGTCCCATGGGTTCCGATATATAGGATAACTTCGGTTTTAAATCGAATGGTTCCCCCAGGAAAGTTCGGTTTAAGCTTCCGTTGGTAATCTCCGATATAAAGCTTGAGCAGTCCGGTTTTAACTCTAAGAACTATTAGAGGACAGGATGAAGTCTACGTTGAAGTTAGGCGGCCCTCTTGAAGGAGGAGGATTCGATCCGCATACCTCTCCGCCTCCCTGCCATGTGTGACCACCAAAACGGTGCAGCCCTCCTTGTGGAACTCATCCAGATATCCGAAGACCTCCTCGGCGTTCTCCGGATCGAGGTTACCGGTAGGTTCGTCGGCGAGGATAAGCTTGGGACGGTTGAACATCGCCCTTGCTATGGCCACGCGTTGTCTCTCGCCCGCGCTGAGCTGAGAGGGCTTGTGGCGCTCCCTGTCGGCAAGGCCCAATCTGCCCAGAAGCTCCCTCGCCCGATCTCTATCCCTTTTCCCCCCTCCGGCTCCTGCCGCCAACAGGACGTTCTCGATGACGTTCAGATAGGGAACCAGGTGGAACATCTGAAAGACGAACCCGATGTTCTCGGCCCTGAATTTAGCCCTCTCCCTCTCGCCCATCGAGTAGAGATCCCTGCCGTTCACGACCACCCGTCCCTCGGTCGGTCGGAGCATACCGCCGATGATCATCAACAAAGTGGTTTTACCGCTGCCGCTGGGACCTCTCACCACCACGAACTCGCCCTCCTCGATCCGGAGATCGACGCCGTCCAGAGCCTTCACCCGATTTCCGCCGGTTCGATATATCTTGATGAGGCTTTCGCAGGATATCATTCTAACCCCTTACCTCCCCTTGAATTCCCCGGCGAAACGGCGGGTGAGCTTCAGATAAAGATCTCCGTACTCCTTCGACGGCTCTATCTCGCTTCCCTCATGCCACTCGTTCCAACTGGTTATGAGTACCCAGTCAGGCCGCGCCTCCATCGCCTCCTCCCATTGAACCCTATAGAGCTCGCCGTCGAACCTATCGACCTTTATGCCGGGTTTTCTGATCTTCGTGTCGTCATAGCCCGGGATGATGGTGATACAGCTTATCACGCCGCCATCCCGCGCGACCTTGACCCACCCGGAGTAGGTATCCCTGGCCCATCGACGCACCTGGTCCACCGTTTTGTCCCGCATGGCTACGCATGGGTTGTAGGTGTGGACGCCCTGAAAGATGGCAGCCGCCTCGGTGGAGATACGGTCTCCGATGAGAAGAAATCCACCACCATATCTCTCCCTCAGCTTCTCTATGACCTCCCTCCATCCCTCAAGGCCGATCTGTCCGATCGCCCGGCCGTAGATGAAGATGACGGGTTTCCCCTCCACCTTAAGCCATGCGGATTGATCCCCATATTCCTCCAACACGTATAAAAGATCATCCACCGCCCGATCGACCTTATTTTCCGGGACGGTCTCATAGTAGATCGTCACCAGCCTTCCGTATCGTTCGGCGGCTCGAAGGATCGGTTTCATCGCCTCGTCGCTGAAATCCCCTTTACCCCACCAGCTCACGATGAAACCGTCCACGCTGTTCTCCTCGGCCCATTTGGCGTGTTGATCGCACAGTTTGGGATCATGGCTGTCATAGGGTCCAAGGGTGGGATAGTGAGTGGAGCTCGCTATCTCCTTTTTCTCCTGATCCACGCCCGACCAATGAACCCATCTACCGCTCATCTGTGGGTTGCCGTACCATGGGTAATAGAAAGCTAACACAAGCTTCGACGCGCTAACGGGCTGAGCGGCATATGCGAGACATAGGAAGCTAAACCACGTCATATCGCACCTCCTCACCCTTCCCTCAGCGTGAGGGCGGGGTCTTGTGTCACGGCCACCATCGCCGGTATGAAGCTGGAGAGTGCGGCGAAGGCCGGAGCGGCGATGAGTGACCAACCCAGAAGACCGTATATCGGCTTTATCATCCTGGCCGTCACCTTGAATATGTCGGGTCCCAGTGTTAGAGAGAGCAGTGTGCCGACCAGGAATCCTAAAGCGGCGCCGATCAGACCTATCACGATCGCCTTGCCCAGAAACAGCAGGGCGATTTTGCCCGAGCCATATCCCAGGGCCCGCATGATGCCTATCTCGTATCTCCTATCCCTGACGTTCATCATCGCCAGAGCGCCGATCCACACAGCACAGACGACGATTACAAACGGCATAACGGTGGAGAAATACCTCTCTATCATCCATCTCTGATTTCGCCGCGCCAGGGCGATGGCCTGGAGCTCTATTACCTTCGCATCAGGAAGGAGCTGAGCGAGTTGCCTGTGCAGGGTTCTCCGGAATTCCTCAGGCGACTGTATGTAACAGACACACTCCAGAGCCTTTATCTCGTTTATCCTCCCCTTCAGGCCCAATATCCTTTGAATATCGTGAAGATGCCCGTAGATACGGATATCATCCATACTGCCGGTCTGGGAGAGCGCTTTAGCCACCGTGAAGCGTTCGCCGAGAAGATCTATCACATCCCCCTCCTTAATCCCCAGGCTCCGTGCGATCTCATAACCGATGTAGACCGTTCCGGGTTTGACGGAGAAGCTCATGGGTTTTTTCTTCTTTCCGGGGGGAGAGACCTCGGGCAGGATTCCGGTCAGTATAACGCTTTTACCTCGCCACGTCGTCTTTCTCTGCAGGGTCGCCATCAGATGGTTGTAATAGAGCCCCTTCTGTTTGGCGAAGCGGTAGACGTAATCCTCGGGCATAGTGTGTTCGGAGAACCCCTCAGCCCAGAATTTATCCATATCGGTGTCCTTCGGGATTATCCTCAGGTTAAACCCCATGTTCTTCAACACCACCCTTGCTTCTTCTCTGGCAGCTCTTCCGGTTGTATGGAAGAATATGAACAGGGCCACCGCCGTCAGGACGGCCAAGAGGCTGAAGAGGAAGTTAAACTTCCTATGAGCTATCTCCCTGAAGATCAGATAAAATAGGCTCATATTTCCCTCCTCCGTGTACGCGATATGATAAAGGTTGTGGCGACCAAAATCAAGGTTGATGTTTCGGATAAAGGTGTTGACTTTATACACCCGCTCATTGTATAAGTTAAGACCGGAGTAGATGACTAGGAGGTAGATATGGGGTTTATCTCAAGTTTGATGCCTTTGATATTGATCTTCTTGATCTTCTATCTGTTGATAATCAGACCTCAGAGGATCAAGGAGAAAAAACATCAGAACATGCTTCAGAATCTCTCCAAAGGCGATCAGGTTGTCACCGTTGGCGGGCTGCACGGCACGATAGTCGGTTTGACCGATGATATCGTCGTTCTGAGGGTAGCAGAGGACGTGAAGGTCGAGGTCTCACGAAACGCTATCGCCTACCTGAAAAAAGGCGGGGAGCTCATCGAGGGAGAATAGGACATCGGAGGGGTAAAGGAGTTTGATCTTAATCCTTTACCCCTTTAATCCTTTAATCTTCGATTTCTTTCGCTTCGATCCAGGGCATCATCCGGCGCAGTTTCTTTCCAACCTTTTCGATGAGGTATTCCTTCGTTTTACCCCTTAGGGCGTTGAAGACGGGCCTCCCCGCCCTGTTCTCCAGTATCCATTCCCTGGCGAACTCTCCGCTCTGTATCTCCTGGAGGATCTTTCTCATCTCGGCTCGGACGGAGTCGTTGATCACCCTTGGCCCTCTGGTCAGGTCTCCGTATTCGGCGGTGTCGCTGACGGAGTATCGCATGTAGCTGATTCCTCCCTGATAGAACAGATCCACGATCAGCTTGAGCTCATGCATGCACTCGAAGTATGCGATCTCCGGCTGATACCCTGCCTCCACCAAGATATCGAAGGCCGATTTGACCAACTCGGTCACGCCCCCACATAAAACCACCTGTTCGCCGAAGAGGTCCGTCTCGGTTTCCTCCTTGAATGTCGTCTCGATCACGCCCGCCTTGGTTCCGCCTATACCCTTAGCATAGGCTAAAGCTATCTCCTTCGCTTTGCCGGAGGCATCCTGCTGGACGGCGATCAGACACGGCACACCGGCTCCGCGCTCGAACTCGCTTCGCAGGAGGTGTCCCGGACCCTTGGGCGCAACCATTATCACGTCCACCTCTTTGGGCGGGGTGATCTGGTTGAAATGGATGTTAAACCCATGTGAGAAACCGAGGATCTTGCCGGACTTCATATGCGGCGCAATGGCGCTTCTATAAAGATCGGGCTGTACGTAATCGGGCACGAGCATCTGGATCAAATCCCCTTTCTCGGCCGCCTCGGCAGCGGAGACGGGCTCGAAACCGTGTTGTTTGGCGAGATCGTAGTTCGGCGTTCCCTCGAGCTCGCTGACGATGACGTTCAGGCCGCTATCGCGCAGGTTCTGCGCCTGAGCATGGCCCTGACTGCCATAGCCGATGATGGCTATGACTTTGTCCTTAAGCAGATCGAGATTCGCATCCTTATCATAGTAAATCCTTGCCATATCACACCTCATATTATTTAGTCATTTGTTGTCATTTATAGTCATTTGTGGTCGACGGCGCAGCCGAATGACCTAATGACTATAAATAACCATGCTTTATCCTCTCGTTATCGCCGCTTTGCCTGTCCTGACGAGCTCCCTTATGCCATATGGTTTCAGCAGGTTTATTATGGCCTCTATCTTCTCCTCATCGCCGGTCGCCTCGATAACGAGGGCCTCGGGAGAGACATCCACGATATGGCATCTGAAGATGTTGACTATCTGGATGATCTCCACGCGGGTCCCTCTGTTAGCCGAGACCTTGATCAGCGCCAGCTCCCTCTCCACATGATCTTCAGCGGTGATGTCCGAGACCTTGATCACATCGATTAGCTTGTTGAGCTGTTTGGTTATCTGTTCAAGTATCTTCTCGTCTCCCCTAACCGCTATGGTCATCCGCGAGACGTCCGGAGATTCGGTTTCGGCGACCGTCAGGCTGTCAATGTTATATCCCCTCCCGCTGAACAGACCTGCCACGCGGGCCAACACCCCGAATCGGTTCTCGACCAAAACTGAGATCGTATGTTTTTGCATATCCTTGGCCATCACGCCAACCCTCCGATCATCTCCTGTAGAGGAGCGCCCGCCGGGACCATCGGGAAGACATTCTCCTCAGATGCTACGATGAAGTCTATCACCACAGGCCCCTGCGTGTCAATGGCCTTATCTATAGCGGGTCTGACCTCCTCCGGTTTCGTCACCCTTATCCCCGTTGCGCCGAAAACCTCGGCGACCCTGGCGAAATCGGGGTTATGCTTGAAGTAAACGCCCGAATACCTCCTGTTGAAGAACAGCTCCTGCCATTGTCTGACCATGCCGAGATAGCTGTTGTTGATTATAGCCACCTTGACCGGCAGGTTGTACGTCACGACCGTGCTCAGCTCCTGCATGTTCATCTGGAAGCTGCCGTCACCTGTGATGGCGAAGACCATCTTATCTGGGCACCCGACCTGGGCGCCTATGGCGGCGGGAAAGCCGTAACCCATCGTTCCCAATCCGCCGGATGAGAGGAAGTGACGGGGCTTAGTGTGCTGATAGAACAGAGCCGCCCACATCTGATGTTGACCGACGCCCGTAGCTATGATCGCCTCCCCCTTGGTCGCCTCGTAGATCTGTTCGATGACGAACTGAGGTTTTATGACATCTGAACTCCGTTCATATGTCAGGGGATATCTGCGCTTCCACTCCTCGATCTGTTTGATCCAGGGTTGGATATCCAGCGGCTCAATCCGTCTGATCATCTCCTTGAGGATGAGTTTCGCGTCACCCACTATCGGCACGTGTGCATCGACCGTTTTGCTTATCGAAGCGGGATCGATATCCACATGGATTACCTTAGCCTCAGGAGCGAACTTATCCAGCTTTCCGGTAACTCTATCGTCGAATCTCGCCCCGATGCATATTAAAAGATCGCAGTTGCTGACGGCGTAGTTGGCGTATCTTGTCCCATGCATGCCGAGCATCTTCAGGGAAAGCGGGTGTGTCTCGGGAAAGGCCCCCAGCCCCATCAGGGTGGTGGTCACGGGGATACCCGCTTTTATGGCGAACTGTCTCAGCTCCTGAGAAGCCTCCGAAGCGATTACCCCTCCTCCGGCCAGAATCACCGGTCTTTTGGAGTTCTTTATCATCTCGATCGCCCTGGCAATCTGCCTGGGATGGCCCTCATATTTCGGCTTATACCCCCTCAGATCTACCTTATCCGGATACTCGAATTCGGCCTCGTTGATCTGAGCGTCCTTGGGGAAATCTATGACCACCGGACCGGGACGACCCGTTTCGGCTATGTAAAAAGCCTCTTTGACCGTCCGGGCCACCTCTTCGGGCGAACGAACGAGATAGCTGTGCTTGCATATGGGGCGGGTTATGCCGATGATATCGGCCTCCTGAAAGGCGTCGTTGCCTATCAGGGATGTCGGCACCTGACCGGTTATAGCGACGATGGGGATTGAATCCATATACGCTGTGGCGATCCCTGTGACCAGATTCGTCGCCCCCGGCCCTGAGGTGGCGATCGCCACGCCGACCTTGCCGGTCGCCCTGGCATATCCGTCGGCGGCATGGGCCGCCCCCTGCTCGTGCCGGGTGTGGATAAATTTGATATTAGGCTCATCGTAGAGATCATCAAATATGTGGATCACCGCCCCTCCCGGAATGCCGAATAGATATTCAACCCCCTCTCGCTTAAGCGATTCTATCAGGATTTTAGCTCCTCTCATCTTCATGCTCTACACTCCCACTCTCTTAGTCATTTATTGTCATTAATGGTCGGTCATTTGTAGTCATTTAAGATGACGGCGAAGCCGAATGACCTGATGACCACAAATGACCGTTGAACTATGGACGGCAGATGACCAACCTAAACGCTACACCCGTAGGAAGTATGAACGTCATTTGGAAAACACAGCCCCGGTGTTCGCCGATGTGACCAGCTTGGCATAGCGAGCGAGGTATCCGGTCTTGACCTTCGGCTCCGGCGGGGACCATTCTCTTCTTCGCCTCTCGATCTCCTCCGGCGGGACGAGCAGATCCAGCTTCCTGTTCGGTATATCTATCAGGATCGGGTCTCCCTCCTTCACCAGAGCTATCGGTCCTCCTTCGGCGGCTTCAGGCGATATGTGGCCGATGCAAGGTCCTCTGGTTCCGCCCGAAAACCTACCGTCAGTTATCAGGGCGACGGAGTTGCTTAGCCCTTTACCCACGATGGCGGATGTCGGAGAGAGCATCTCTCGCATCCCGGGACCGCCTTTAGGGCCTTCATATCTAATGACGACCACATCTCCTTCTCTGATCTGGTCGCCGAGAATCGCCGCCATCGCCTCCTCTTCTGAGTCGAAAACCCTGGCTTTGCCCTTGAAAACCATAGCCGATTCGCTTACGGCGGTCTGTTTAACCACCGCTCCATCCGGCGCCAGAGATCCCCACAGAACCGCTATGCCCCCTTCACTGTGATATGGATTATCTATCGGATGGATCACCTCCGGATCGATCACCTCCGCCTGCTCGGCGATCTGTTTGGTCGTCAATCCCGTCACGGTCGGGGTATCGTTGAGCAGATCTTTAAGCACATGCATTACCGCCGGTATGCCGCCGGCATATTCGAGATCCTCCATGAAATGCTCTCCGCCGGGCCGGAGATTGGCGATATGCGGTGTCTCGCGGCTGAGCCTATCGAAGGTATTCAGGTCCAGATCCACCCCGGCCTCATGTGCGATGGCGGTGATGTGCAACACGGCGTTGGTCGATCCTCCTAATGCCATATCCATTCTTATCCCGTTTTCAATGGCCTCCCTGGTCATGATCTTTCTCGGAGTGAGGTTTTCCCTGACGAGCTCAACGATTCTGTAGCCGCTTTCGAATGCTATTCGTCGTTTCTTGGCGTCCACGGCAAGGGCGGTGGCGCATCCCATGAGCGACATCCCAATGGCCTCCGTGACGCATGCCATCGTGTTCGCCGTGTAAACCCCCTGACACGACCCCGCACCCGGACATGCGCTCATCTCAAGTTCCTCGAGCTCTCTCTCATCGATCAACCCCGCGTTATATCTGCCGACCGCCTCGAAGGTATCCCGGACGAGGGAGCGCCGTTTGCCTTTATACATTCCGGAGAGCATCGGTCCTGCTGTGACGACTATGGCCGGTATATCGAGCCTAGCTGCCGCCATGAGCATCCCGGGGGTGATCTTATCGCAGTTGGTAAGCAACACCAATCCATCCAGCGCGTGGGCGTTGGCTATGGACTCGATCTCATCAGCTATAAGCTCTCTCGATGGCAGGGAATATTTCATCCCTCCATGTCCCATGGCGACCCCGTCACAGATGGCCGGCACGCCGAAGATAAAGGATGTGCCGCCAGCGGAGTGGATCCCCCTCTCGATGAACCTCTCCAGGTCCCTCATCGTTATGTGGCCGGGCACCAGATCGGTGAAGGAACTGGCTATCCCTATAAAGGGCATATCCATCTGCCTTTTACTCATCCCGGTCGCATATAGCAACGCCCTATTCGGGGTCCTCTCATAACCCTTTTTCACCTGATCGCTGCGCATTTTCTGTCTCCTTTGACCTTAGGGAATTAAAAAAGCCCTTTCCATCCTGAAGACGAAAAGGGCCATCCTTTCCGCGGTACCACTTCAGTTCCCGGATGACAATCCGGGCGCTCTCAGATGCTATAACGGGCATCACCCGCCTGGCCCTACCCCCGCTTAGGCGGTTTCGAACCAGGGGCTCCGGGGCGACCTTCGGCCTGAGATCGAACCGGGGGACCTCTCAGCCTCTGAATCCCCCTCTCTGTGGCCTCTCAGACCTACTCCTCCCCTTCCACGCCTTTGGCGATCATAATCAGTCCGGGTTTACAGGTGATTATACTAGATCATTCATAATCATGTCAAGCGTATCACGTAAAGTGCAGGACTTCTCAAAAGTTCATGGGGCGTGAGATGAGGAAAATCTAGGCAGCATAAGGGTTTTTGAGCAAATTCGCGATAGATTAGAGCGCGAATTTCCTTTGAATCACTTACACCATCTAGGCCTTT
>JAGGXZ010000218.1 GCA_021162805.1 Candidatus Poribacteria bacterium | reverse complement strand
TTCTGCATGTGGATGCAGAGGGATTGCAGGAGCCTTGTGAGGTTGTAAAAGAGAAGGAGAAGTTTGAGCGTCAGAATCACCATCTTTTTCACCCCCTTTCGTTTGGAGTTAGGAAAGTGGAGGGGGAATATTTCCCCCTGCCCCTTCAGGTATTACAATACTTTCAGCCTTTTGTGTTTGACGATACCTCTGTGAAGAAAGGAGGAGTAGGGATGGAGAGGCTTGCGAAGGTGATGATCTGTCTTGCAGGTATTGCCATTCTTCTCTTTATCGGTCTTCAGATCTGGTTACATCATAAGACAGACCGGATAGAGGGGAAACTTCAGGTAACCCCTCAAGAGCGGAGATTCCCTCCCTCCGGAGGCTTGACACCAGAGTTTAAGCATCCTGACTATTTAGTGGACTCCAAATTCTATAGCTCAGAGCAGGAAATAGAACGAGATGTGTTATTAGATAGCGAGATAGAGAAGGCACTTAAGGCATTTGAGGAGTTTCTGAAAAACCAGGATAAGAAAGAGGAAGGTTATGCCTATTCCAGCGAATCAGAAGATGGGGATAGCCAAAACGGTGAAGAGGAAGGGTACGATTACTCCGAGTATGATAAGCTATTCTATAACCGGGAAGTATGGATCGGCAACCAGAGATTTATCTGGAACCTCCCCTTGGTTGGCGTTCCCATCCCTGTCAAGACATATGCATATAAGCTGCTTCCAACACCTGAGGACAGGAAACGGATGGCGGAGTTAGAGAGGGAAGCTGAACTCTACCCTTGGAAAGCCGATGAACTTTACCGTGAATACAAGAAGATTTATAATCGCTCCATACGTAAGGTTGTGGTAACCGGATATGATATCACCAATATGGTAGGCAAAATATTACCTGACGGCACAGTGCTCGAATATCGGAGGGTACCCAACAACCCTGATGGACAACTGGTCAGGATAGTTAAGAAACCGGATGGGGAGGTTTTAATCTTCCCCGTGAAGGATGACAGGAAGATCATTCCTCCCGTGCTGTTTGTCGATAACACGGCTGAGCTGAGTGATCCTCGCCTTGAGTAAAGACTGAGAGGAAGATTATGAGAAGACGGCATCTGATAGCGGTTAGTATCAGCATATTCGTATTGGTGATGATCGCCGTTTACCTTGTGATATCCCCCAAACCGAGTGAATCTAGAAGGGAGAAAGTGGAGAGATTTCTCATTGAAGCTTTCCTGTCTGATATAAGCGGTGAAGTTGAAAAAGCTATCGAGGGGTTCCTGATGCGACAGGAGAAGGGGGAGGAAATCCCAAAAGCAGGTGAATATGATTACTCGGAATACGACAGGACGGTTTCCCCCATGCATATATTTCAAGTGAGCAAATGGCAGAGTGTTGATATACCTTTGGATCTGCTTGGGATCACGCTCCCGGTTCGCTATGATAAGAAAAGGAGAATCGTGGAGGTATTGGAACCTATACCCAGGTCGAAGGAGAGGCGGATGCGGCTAGCGGAGCTGGAATATGAGGCTGCGATACATCCTGAGAGGGCAAAAGAGCTGTCGGTGGAGCATCAGATTATACTTGCCAATTCTCAGATAGTGATCCCGCCGGGATATGAGCCCTATGCTATAGAGGGCAGGCCGTTCAGGCGATTGGAGGATGGTACGTTGTTGCAGTGGAGGAGGTTGCCTAACGGGCAGTTGGTTCGCATAGTGAGGAAGCGGGGAGGGGAGATATTGGTCTTCCCCGTGGCGACCCTCCCCAGAAGAAGATAGAGGAAAGATGAGGAAGTGGGATAGCTGCTTTTTAGCGGGTCTGATCCTCATAGGGGTTTCATCATTAGCGGTCTACATCCGTATACAAACGGTATCGATTTTAGGCGATGATTTGTTTCTCGGCACAGATTCATATCGCTTTGCCAAAAGGGCGAGGATAATATTAAAGGAAGGGAAACTCCCTTCCCGTGACCCCACAGCATGGTTGCCTCAGGGAAGAGATTTAACTGATATATGTTCTCCTTTTTCCCTGGAATACCTTCTCGCTTACGCATGCCGAATCTTCTCTGCTTTTAACCCCAAGATCTCACTCCACTCCGTTATTGTCTACTATCCAGTCGTCACCTTCGTAATGATCCTTATTCTCTCGTTCTTGATCTGCATTAAGCTTTTCGGTCTGTCCTATGGGGTTCTTTCCTTAATGCTTTTAAGCCTCTGTCCAGGGATTCTGGATAGAACCGTAGCGGGATTTTCCGATAGAGACGCTCTGGTGCTATTTCTGGCTATGCTCTCATACACCTTTTACATCTTCAGCTTTTACCATTCTGACTTCAGGAGGAGGATATTTCTCCTTAGTTCCGGGATTGTGATGGGAATCCTCGGATTAATCTGGAAAGGAGCGGGTATCTTTATAGTTATACCGGTCATGTTTAACCTCGTTAGATGGGGGATAAATGGGTGGGGATGGGATGATTTCAAGCTCTATCTCTGGTGGGTTATACCAATGGAGGTGATCTTAACAGTGGCTACCAACAGATACCGCCATGATCTGCTGGCAGGATACTCTTCGGTTACGATCTTATTCCCTTTTTTGCCCCCGCTTCTGGCATCTTATCACTCCTCCATCGCCTATATTTTTTTAAGATCAAGATTCAAAAGGAGGGTTTACCGAATCGGTGTGATGGCCGGAATAAGCCTGATTACCGTAATCCTAATCCTTACTTTATGGGAAAAATCGAGATGATAGGGCAAAACACACTGGAAAATTTCCTCTATCCCTTCGGGTTGAGCAGACATTTCCTGCTTGTTGTAGAGCTTCAGCCATCCACGACCCTAACGTGGTTCCAATCGCTCTCTTTCTTTTTCCTTCTATTTGCTTGCGGGTTGATGCTGATAACCCATCGGATTTGTCACACGCTAGGATTAAACTCGTGGTTGGTGGGAGGAGTAGTTCTGTTTCTGATAGGAAGCGTTCTCTATGTCCGTCTCCCATTCGACCGAATAATCTTAAATCCAATAACGGCAGAAGTGCTATACATAGGGAGCCTTTCGCTTATGCTGTTTATCCTGATTGTTATCTCAATTCAAAGGAGGATCAAAAGAGCAGGACTTGGATTATGGTTAGAACCCAGGGAACAGGGGATGTTTCTATTAGCTTTGTGGTCAATCGAAATGCTCTGTTTGACACGTTCAGCGAACAGATTCATGATATTTCCCACGCCACCGGTTATATTTATCGGAGCCTACCCTATATATGAACTATATCGCAAAGCGGTGAGAACGGAAGATCTGCAGGTATTTTTGTCTCTTGCTGATTGACTGACAAAACTCATCGGCTCTACGTCGGAAACCCTTATGTGATAAGACTTCCTGGCGCTCTCAATTGTTCGAGTTTTTGAAACTTCGACAAGCCCAGAATTTTCAGGGGTTTTCTCGG
>JAGGXZ010000217.1 GCA_021162805.1 Candidatus Poribacteria bacterium | reverse complement strand
GATTGGTATGATCCCACGTCGAGATATGGGATTTCGCCTGAGGAGAGGTGTATGATTTTGTGGGTTTGGCTAAAGAATCCAGTTGCTTTCCCTTTAAGCCTCAATAGATGGGCGAGCACAAAATAAGATGGGGAGGGGATTGAGATGCAAAGGAAAGTTTTAGCTTTCCTGGTCATGTCAGGGGCGTTGATGATTGGGTATCTGCTTGCCATAGCAGGGCCTAATCCACCTTGGCCGGTCCTTGGCTCCGCAAGAGATGATGGAAATATTTATAACTCCAACGAACGCCGTTATGGCGGCACCATATGGGCAAACGTCTACGTTGCATATAACCTAACTTGGATAAACGAGAATCGCTACTACCGAACATATCACTGGGCTCAAGCTTATAAATGGTCGGCTGAAAAAATGAAGTTTAAATATGAATGGAAGCATGACGGTTTAAGTTCTCCTCTTCCAGGGGAAGAGGAATTTCCCGTAGATACCTCGAACTCATGGTGGGAAGCAGATATGAGCTTTTCTTCCATTGCAAATAGAAGTTTTAAACCACACCCATATACGGCTATCAGATCGGTGATAGGAGATCCCGATCCTAATGACAATATTAGAGGGGAGGTTTTAGCCGGATTAAATCTAGACCTATGATGCTCATTTTATCGATCTATTTCCAGGACAGGTTGGAGAGGTGGAGAATTTACATGAAATTCTTGCCAGAGCCCATTTTCAGGAAAGTTTTAAAACTTATCTCCCCATTCATTCTCCTTCTAACTATCAACGCTATTGCTGTGGAAGCTTGGAGAAGCGGCAAGATAGTCATTTGTGCTTATGATGAGGGCGGCGAAAAAGCCATATTCATGATGAACGCCGATGGAAGCAACCTAACTAAGCTTATGAACGCTCGCCCATTGAGCTACATTTCCTTATCTCCTGATTGTGAAAGAATAGCTTTCGATATGTTCGATAGGGTGAAACAAAGATCTAATATATATGTCTTCGATATAAAAACTGGGAGGCTAACAAACCTGACGGAGGGGCTTCCTCAAGGGGGATCGACCAGTTTCCCTCGTTGGTCACCTGATAGTAGGAAGATCGTATTTGCGATAGAGAACTGGCCGGTGGAATCTTGGATATATATCATGGGAACGGACGGTGGAGGTTTGAGGAAGGTTTGTGAAGGAACTATGCCCGATTGGTCATTTGACGGACGCAGAATAGCGTTTTACTCCAAGAAGAGAAAGGAGATCTGTGTGATCGATGTGGAGGGGAGAAACCTGGAAGTTGTAACTAATAACCAGTTGCCGTTCGGTGATTTTGGCGATTCTATGCCTTGGGACATACGCTGGTCTCCTGATGGGGAGAAGATACTTTTCGAGTATAGACACGGCATTTACGTCGTGGGTGTGAGAGGTGATAATTTCAGGAAGCTGACAAAATGGTCTAGTTGGTCTCCTTGTTGGTCCCCCAATGGGAGGAAGGTAGCTTTTGTCTCCGATAGCCTCGATAATGATGAAAGACCTCATATTTATCTGATGGATCCCGATGGTAGCGGTGTGAAGAAGCTGATGGAGGAGGATCTAAAAGGAGTGAGGATATTACTTTACTTCGACTGGATGTTACCTCAAGCTTCGGGCTTGAAAATATATTCGTTGATGAAGGCCTTGTGGGGGAAAGTTAAATTCGGTTTAGAAAAGACGCCGCTTAGGGAAACGCTCTAGGGGAAAATTAAACTCGGACATTGAAGAGGAAACAGGCCATGAGGGAGAAATTCCGCTTTATTACACCCATGATTCTTACTTCTATTGTGATTCTGTTTTACGTAATGGTTTACATGAACAATGCCATCATAACGCCTGACCCTGAAGTCTCTCTCCTATCTCAACCTCGCTACTTATCTTTACCCGATGAGGACCCTCTACTCGCAGACGGGCAAGCTCTGGAATATCTTATTTGTTCTCTTAAAAGCGATGATCACCTCAGAGAATTGCCATGGAAATCGCCTGTCTCACTGGAATTTTCATCGCGAGCATTAGTGGGTGATTTCATCCGTAGAAATCCCCTCCATGTAATTGTGGATACAGGGGCGAAGTTATCCTCAAAGAAATTCCTCATAAGACGGACGGTAAAACAGGTGTACCTCTCCGATGAATCGAGATAAGACCATGCGGTTTAGCAAATATGTCGTTCCTCTGCTTTTAACCGCCAACGTTCTTCTGGCGATTTACATCCGCCTGATCGGCGCTTCCTTTGATGTTCTATCGCTTGAAGGAACCGATCCCGTAAGATATGCCTATCAGGCGAAGCGAATAGTGAAAGAAGGCAGGATGCCAGAGGTGGACATGCTGCGCTCTGCTCCTCTGGGAGAGAAGACCTCTTTGCATCTGACCCTATATCCCTATACAATCGCCGTAATGTATAGACTAATAAGTGTAATGCCTATCAACCTTCAGGTAGAACAGTTCATCATCGTCTCACCGATCATCTTTTTCCTATTAACGATCCTGATCGTATACATCCTAGTTCAGCGCGCCTTTGATGATTATACCGCCCTTCTCTCCGTTAACATAATGGTTTTTATACCTTATCTTCTGACGAGGACGAAAGCTGGCTTCGCCGATAGGGATAGCTTTGTGTTATTACTTTCAACGATCTCCTTCCTCTTTTATGTGTTATCTCTTAATGATGATGCTAAGATGAGATGGGTTTACATCTCTTTATCGGCATTTGCCATGTTATTGACAGGGCTTACATGGCAGGGGGTTGGCACTTTCATCGCTATAATCGTGGTTGTGGAACTTATAAAGCTCATGGTTGACCAGTCATACGGGTATCGAGAGACGATATTCTTTGGGGTATGGGTTTTTCCGATATCCTTAGGGTTACTGCTTTTGAAGCCTGATGTATACTATCGCCTGGATCGACCTTACGCTTTAATAGCCGTGTTCCTCCCACTGATCATCCTTTTGGCTTCGATTTTGGCTTCCATCATTCAGAGGGTCAAAGGTTTAAGGGAGGCGTTATCGCTTTATGGACGCTTACCCGTCGGAAATGCCTCGCTGATCCTCCTGATGGTGACCTTAACGATATTGTTTCGCTCCAGGCTCTATCGTACCCTCATGGTTTCGGCTTTTCCCTTTGGCTTTAATCCATTGTTTCAAACTATAGGTGAGCTTCAGAAATTGGGATTAATCGGTTGGGGGTTATGGCCCAGTGCTTTCTGGATTCCTATATCTATCGGATTACTCCTGATAGTATGGGACATATGTAAAGCGTTAAAGCTTCATCAACTATGGACATTAGGGTTGATCGAGATAATTGTATTCGGCATTGCGTTTAGCAGGCTCTCGTCTGGGATTTCAGGCGTCAACTTCATCGAAACCAATCTTACCTTGGCTATATATTGGGTTTCGCTCGGAATCGGGATATTGGGATTGATAATCGGGTTCATCCATGCTTATCTAAAACGTGGAGGGGATCCTCTCTCAATTGAATACACCAGCTTTCATCTACGACTGCGCCTATCCATATGTCAAAGGAGGGGTTGAGAGGCGGATCTTCGAGATGGCCAAAAGGCTCAGCACCAAACATCAAATCCTCATGATCACCATGAAATGGTGGAAGGGGGAAGGAGAGCTGAAGCTGAAGGGGAACATTTACCTCCATGGGGTATGCCCAAAGACCCAGCTATACACCCCTTCCGGAAGGAGGAAAATCCTCCCAGCCCTTCTCTTCTCGATCTCCCTTATCCCTTCCCTCTTCAAAGTGAATCCCGATGTGATAGACTGCCAGAACATCCCATATCTGCCCGCATTTGCCTGCAAGCTGTTCTGCGTCTTCAGACACGGACCGCTCATCATCACATGGCATGAGATATGGGGGGATTACTGGTACCAATACCTGGGATGGAGAGGGGTTTTCGGAAAACTGATAGAGAAACTCACATCTAGGCTCACAAAACACAACATCGCCAATTCCCCTCATACCCTAAAAAGGTTCAGAGAGATAAACCACATGCCCATCACGCTCATCCCCCCTGGGGTGGATCTGAAGAGGATAAAAGAGACAAGACCATCATCGCAAAGCTTCGACCTGTTGTTTGTGGGGAGGCTGATACTTGAAAAAAACGTAGAGGCTCTCATAAGGGTCATCGCCTCCATCGACATAAAACTCACCTGCGCCATCATAGGGGATGGGCCTGAAAGGGAAAGGCTCGAGAGACTCGCCGATGAACTGGGCCTTTCAGGAAGGATAAAATTCCTCGGATTCCTCCCTGAGGTCTACCCATATATGAAATCCTCCAGGATATTCGTCTTCCCCTCCAAGAGGGAGGGATTCGGCATGGTTGTGATAGAGGCGAACGCATGTGGAGTGCCCGTCATCCTTTTGGATCATCCCCATAATGCGGCTGTGGGGCTGATAGAGAATGGG
>JAGGXZ010000216.1 GCA_021162805.1 Candidatus Poribacteria bacterium | reverse complement strand
GTGACCTTTATGATTTCCTTCAAGGTGGCAAGGGCTCTGAACTCCTCGAGGGCTTCCTTCAGGAAAGTTATCATCGCCCAGGATACGGCATATAGCATATCCTCGCGTGTGGTCTTCAAGGTCAAGCCCTGGAAAGCAGCTTTCCTCTCGGAGATGCCGGTTCTATCCCCTCCCAGATACGGCAGGAAGGTGACGGAGGTCTTCCTCCTCGAGCTCAAAACCTCGGGGAGGTATGAGCGGTAGAACTCCTCCTCACTCATCTCCCTGCAGAACTGACGTCTGAACCACTCGAACGAAACACCGCCGGATGAGAGGACCTTGATAGCAAGCCATCTTCCGGGTATAGCGTGCGTTCTGAGAAGCCTTTCCTCGGACGGCAGGGGGCGGTTGAGACAGAGCGTGAGAACCTCAGTTGTCCCGCTAACGTTCAACAGCTCCCCTTCCTCCGTCACCCCCGCCCCCAAAGCTGCACAGGCGGTATCCGCCGCACCCGCGATCACCGGCGTTCCCTCCCTTAAACCCGTAATCCTGGCAGCTTCAGGACTCACCCCTCCCACGACTTCGGAGGACGGGACGACGGAAGGGAGTTTGTCGTATGGGATACGGAACTCCCTACACAGCTCGAGGTCCCAGTCGAGGGTCGATGTCGTCGAGAAAAGACCTGTGAAGGAGGCGTTCGTGGGGTCTATAGCCCACCTTCCGGTGAGCCGTTTTATGAGGAAGGTGTTAGCGTGCCCGAACTTGTATGTCTCTCTGAAAAGCTCCTCGAAGTTCCTCCCCAGCCAGAGGATGCTCGTCAGGGAGATCCCACCCGGAAACGGAAGGTTCCCCGTCCGTCTCAGGAACTCCTCACTCCCAATTTTCCTCAAGATCGAGAGTGATTCCCTCCGGCTTCGTCTATCGGCGTGGATTATAGCGTGATAAAGTGGGTTTCCCTCCTCATCCATCGGGATCAGGGCAGGACATAGGACGGAAAGGGATATGCGGTCGATCGTTTTTATCCTCTCCCCCAGGGCTTTCAAGCTTTCGAGGAAGGCCCTCCACCAGCTTTCAGGGTCGGACTCCGCCCATCCCTCCCTCGGGGTGAGGATAGGGGAGGGGATTTTGAAAGCCCCCTTGATCTCAAGAGAGTCCCCGACAAGGGCTGCTTTGAGTGAGCCTGTTCCGATGTCAAGAGCGAGAACCGATGACATCTTTCAGCCTATAACCTCCCCAAGCCTCGTTATGAGCTCCGGGTCATGTCCCGGAACCGGAATTCCACCCCGCCTCCGGATATCCTCCATGCACCTGAAACACTCCTCGATACATGAGAAAAGCCCTATGGGTATGTCCTCCTCGATGTTTCTGAAGGTGAAAACGGCATCGCCGCATATCACGACCTTTCCTCTCTCGGTTTCGACCTCCACGGATTGATGTCCAGGGGTATGACAGCCGGTTCGGAAAACCCTTACGCCCTCAACTATCTCCTCCTCGCCCTCGACGAGGATCAGCCTTCCTTCATCACTGAGTTTCGCGAGAAGCTCAGGAATGGAGAACTTCGAAAACCAGGGATGTGGCGGGTTTACGGTGTAGTCGTATTCCTCTTTCTGGAGGATGAGCTTGGCGTTTTCGAACTCGAGGAACGTCGTGGAGAGATGGTCGAAATGAGCGTGTGTGGCTATGATGAGCTCTATCTCAGCAGGATCAACCCCCAGCTTTTTAAGCTGTGAGATGGTATCCTCCCCCTCTTTCTGTCTCATCTCCGGCATGAACCTATGTGCCAGATCAAGCGTGAAACCCGTATCGACCAGTATCTTCCTTCCCTCACCTTCCACCAGCCAGAAGTAATAGCACAGGAGGGTTTCCTCCTCCCACCCTTCAAGATAGTAGACCAAAGGCTTTGCGACCTCACACTCCCCGACCTTTATGGTGCGGATTTTATACTTCGCCATCTCCTATTCCTCCTTTTTCAAGCACTCAAGCGCCTTCTCTATCGACGTATCCTCATGGATTATCTTCGAAAGCGCTCTTATTATTCCGACGGGGTTTTCATATTGCCATATATTCCTCCCGTAGGCCACCCCTGTTGCTCCCGCCTCCATGATCTCCTTCGTGCGTCCGAGCAACTCCTCATCCGATGAGGTTTTTATCCCTCCCGCTACAACGACCATAGCGGGGGTGGCCTCAAGGGCTTTCGAGAAGCTTTCGGGATCGCCGGTGTAATGGGTCTTTATGAGATCAACCCCAAGTTCAGCGCCGAGGCGCAGGGCGTAACGTATGTTCTCAAGTGTCGTCTCCTTCTCGACCATCTCACCCCTCGGGTAGATATGAGCGATGACCGGCATATCGTAGAGCCTTGCTTCCCTTGTGAGTTCCCCCAGGCTTCGGAGCATCTCGGGTTGCCTTTCGGTTCCGAGGATAACCCCTATCGAGACGGCGTCCGCTCCGAGCCTGACAGCCTCCTCCACCTTTGCGACCTGGACGTCGAGGTTGTGATGGAAGGGTGAGAAGGTCGAACATTTGACTATCAAAGCTATCCTCCCCGCAAACTCTAAAAAACATTTCTCGGCGATCCCCTTGTGCATGGTTATGGCATCCGCGCCACCTTCAATCGCCTTCCCTATCACGGCTTTCGGGTTCTCAAGCCCCTCCCAGCCCAGGTATGCGGGGCCATGGTCTATCATGACCCCGAGGAACTTATCCTCCTTTCTGCTCATGAGCCTTCTTAACCTTACTTTCACCCCTAACATCGCTCTCACCTCTCAATACAGGAACTTATACATCTCCCTTTCGAAGGCTATCCCGATTATGCTCCAAATGCTTCCCATTGTGAACTCCCCGAGGATAACCCCCAGGAAGAAGGGGTTTGCCTTCCTCGCGGCCCTCAAACCCCCGAACCTCAAAAGCGCATACTTTATGGACCAGCTCAACATGACCGAAAACCAGAACCAGCTCATAAGCCAACTGCTTGAGACGGCGAAACCGACCGGATGAAAGGGCCACCAGAGAAACCTCCTTCTCATGAAGGCGAGCAGGAGCGTTATCAGGGAGCCCGCGATCATCCCTCCCAGAGCGGGAAAGTTCGCCCCGCTTGGATAGTGAAGCCAGTTCTGAAGCCTCCCGAAGGGTTCCCAGCCGAAGAAGGTGTCAACAGCGCCGTATCTGTAAAAGACGTGGAGGATCCCCCAGAAGGCACAAAGCGTCCCGAACACCGATGAAAAAACTATGGCGAGTGAGAGCCTTTTTACATTTATCCCTGTCCTTTCCGCGATTTTAAACGCTTCGAGCTGGTGCGGCATCGGATGGCTCCTGTAAGCCCTGTTTATGAAGTAGAGAAAGGAGAGAATAACCAAGCTCTGGGGGTTAAAGCGGGAGGTTCCGAGGGCTTCGGTCATCATCCTGTCGGTCCCTGCCCAATGGAGATCATGTATCGGGGCGCCGAGCTCTGCCCTTATCTTCGTTATCGAAATCGAAAAGATGAAATAGAGCGAGAAGAAAAGGAGCGCTACCCAAAGCTCCATCCCCGCCGCCCTGCAGAAGGCGAGGAGAAGGAGGAATCCGAGGAGAAGTCCGACGAGAACGACCCTTGAGCTTACGGGCTCGGAGCGATCGCCCCCCAACGCTTTGAGGAGGAAGGTTTTGATATGTCCTCTCGCCATCCAGAGCGCTATGAGTCCGAGCGTGAAGTAAGAGGCATAAGACTGCTCATCTACGAAAGGGAAACCGGGTAGGTAGCTGAGACCCAAAGCCGCACCTAACACCTTCTCCGCCTTCCAAACCATGAAGAAGAACCAGCATGAAAATGAAAGATCAAGCGGCATGAAATAACTTAAGCCTACGACGAAGGGATAAACCCCGAACCACGTCAGCCCTATGGCATTCCAGGGTTTCGTGTTAAATATCTTCAACAGATCGTAGAGCTGCCCTCCTAGGCTCGGTATAGGTGGATAGAGAAAATGAAGGCCGTTCACGAGGTCAACCCCCGCAGCGACGGCAAAGCCCGTCCATAAGATCCTGTTCCTCAGAAAATCTCCCTTCGTCATCTCAAGTGGAAGCTGAATTATGGGGTAATTCAGCTTCTCGATCTCGACCCACCGTCTCCTCATAAGGAGGCAAACGCAAAGCATGACGAAGGTGAGAATCGATATGAAAACCGTCCAGGTGATGATCGGGGGAAGCCACGCCAGGATGTGCTTTTCGGTGTAGAGGGTTGAGCTTCCCCCGTAGTAGCCTTCAAGTGCTTCCTTATCCTTCACGATGAACCATCCTGGAACATATCTGCCGAACAGGTTCTGCCAATCGTTCTCGGGGGTCGAAAACCAGGTGAAGTGGGGGATTATGAGGACAAGGATGTCTACCATGTCCACCCCCGCTATACCTGAGGCTATTGAGACCATGACGTAAACCGTGAGTATCTCGCCCGGCTTTAACGAGAACCTTCCAAGCAGCGGGTTAAGGAGCCTCAGGATGAGGACGACGAACACAGCGTTGAAGAAGAGGGAGACGGTTGTGGAAAGGCCTTGTCCGAGCGCAAGGCAGGCTTGAACCCAAAAGCAGTTCAAAGGTATGAGTATCGCCCCGATCAGGAAAGCTCTCAAGGCTCTATTATTATTTTCAGCGCCTTTCTCTCCCTCACATCATCGAAAGCGGAAAGGAGTCTTTCAAGCGGGCGTACATCCGAGATGAGCTTCTTAACCTCAAGCTCCTTTGACGCTATGAGGGAGAGGGCTTTGAGGAAGTCAAGTCTGGTCGAAGCGCTTGTCCCCGTCACGAGAAGCTCGTTGTAGTGTATGAGGTTGAGGTCGACCTCAGACCCTCCTTCTTCAGGAAGCCCTGTGAAGAGGTTTAAAGCCCCTCCTTTTCTGAGAAGGCTGAGGAGTAGATTCACCTCCTCAGGGGCTGTAGCTATGACGGCGTTTACTCCGAGACCATCTGTGAGCTCTCTTACTTTTGAGGGTTCGTCTATCCTGTTGAGCGTCGCATCCGCCCCGAAGCCTTCCGCAAGTCTCCTCCTCTCATCGAGAGGCTCGCTCACGATGACGATCGAGCATCCGGCAAGTCTACAAAGCTTTGTGAACATAAGCCCCATGAACCCCGCGCCGATTATCAGGACGGAGTCGCCGAGCTTCAAATTCACCTTCCTCAAAGCGTTTATGCAGCATGAGAGGGGTTCTGCAAGCGTCGCTTCATGAAACGAAAGCTCATCAGGTATCCTGAAGACATTTCCCACAGCCTGTTCCGGAATCTTGATGAACTCCGCAAATCCCCCGTCGTATTCATATCCTATCGCGGTCCTGTTGAGACAAGCGTTCTCCTGCCCGCTGAGGCAGAGGTAGCACCTCCCACACGGTATCACCGGCGCTACAGCTACCCTGTCGCCCTCCCTGAAACCCTTGACCTCGCTTCCCACCTCAACGATCTCCCCGGAAAGCTCATGCCCGAGGATAGATGGGATTCTCACGCCTCTTTTCTTCTCTCCAAGGAATATCCGCACGTCCGTCCTGCACACGGCACAGGCTCTGACCCTCACGAGCATCTCCCTCGATCCTATCTTCGGGGTCGGGATATCTTCGATCCTGATCTCTCCTACTCCGTAAAATACGGCTGCCCTCAACTCCAAATCCTCCTTAAAGCTTCGGAGCTAAAGCCCAGAGCACGGCAAGCCTTTTTCCGGAGAAGTTGAACCACTGGTGCTTCAGCCCCTCCGGAAGGTAGAAGGCATCTCCCTCCTTCACCGCGTAGACGTCCTTATCTTCTATCAGGACGACGCCCTCCCCTTCGAGGATGTAGTAGACCTCATCTCCCTCATGAGGGGCGCTAGGGTCGAGGTGGTCGAATGGGGAGACGTAGAATATCCCGAAGTGGATCTTATCGCTGCTCACGAATATCTCAACCAGCCCCTTCTTCTCAACCCCATGGATGAGCGATATCTTTTTATCTTCCGTTATGACCACCGGTTTCTTCTCCTCCGGTTTGCAGGGGTAAACCCCCTGCCACGAAAACCTCTCACGCCATTTATCACCTTTCCTCTCAGCCATGTGAACCCCCTCCTTTCAATCTTTCCTCCGATATCGAAGGACATACTTCAGCAGTTCTTTGACTGAACATGTAGCGACGCAACAGTATCTGTCCGCGGCCCCATAATACACAAACAGTTCATCCCCGACGACCACATTGCCGGTGGGGAATACACACCCCGAGTAAAACCCCTTCCATTCGTATTCTTCCTCGGGTTCCAGAATAAAATCGGGTGTCCTCGCGATAACCTTCCTCGGATCGTCGAGATCCAAAAGCATACCCCCCACCCGATAGATACCTTTCTCATCCACGCCGTGATATAAGGTGAGCCATCCCTCCTCCGTCTTAATCGGGGGAGTGCTGCCTCCGATCTTCCTCTCCCAAGGGAATTCAGCTTTGGCGAGGAGATAGCTTTCCTCCCACGTCAGAAGGTCATCGGAAAACGATATCCATATCGATGGATACTCGCAGGAATATTTCTCCCCAACCCATTCCTGAGGTCGATGTAGCATCACAAATTTGCCGTTCACCTTTTCAGGGAAGAGGATCACGTCCCTATCATCTAAATTCGCTCTCGTTATCCTTCCCAGCCTGTGGAAGTCCCTGAAATCCTTTGTCATCAACAGCCCGGAGTTGGTTATGTTCTCCCGTATACAGCGTGGGGCATTCTCACAGCCTTTTGGCGCATAGGCGGTTATGCTGTTTCCGCCCTCCCAATATCGGCCCGGAGGAAACGCTCGGTATGCATAGGTGATGTAGAAGTAATCGTCGAGTCTGACGATCCTCGGGTCCTCCACACACCCCGAATCGGGGCCGTCCGGGCTGGGGGAAAACACCGGTTCATCTGAAGCCCTTTCGAAGTGAAATCCATCATGGCTTATGGCTAACCCGAAACGGATCACGTGCTCCTTATCATCGCCCGCGGCACGGTATAGGAGATAGAAGGTCCCCTCCTCATACCACGCCCCAGGGTTGCATACTGTTAGGTTTTCCCATTCGTGCTCCTTTACCGGGGATAAGATGGGATTCCCGCTGTACCGTTTCAGTTTCATGTAAGACACCTCCTCAAGTTCATTTTGTGTATTTATCTGCTAAGTCTCTGCTATCAGTGACCAGCAGAACAACAGGTTCATTCCTCCCCACAGTAACCGAGATCTGCTTTATCTGAGAAGGACTATATCTCCCTACGATTTTCCTCTTTTCCAAATCCACCAGCCAGTAAGAAGGCTTATTCAATCCCAACCTTCCGGTATCTAACTCCAGAGTTATCTCTCTTTTTCCCTCGATCCTATACCCGATGACACAGAGAACCGCTCCGAAGCTATCCTTCCACGCATACGCCGGGAATGTTCCCCAATCAGGAGTAAACACAGCCCCGTCTATCGGTTCCGCCTTCCGTGTAAGGATCCCATCTTTCAACAGTTCCTCATTGATGACAACCATCGCCGCAGGGTAAAAGCAGAAATTCCAGATAAGCTCACCCCTGGTCTCCTCCGTCAACCATCCTTTCTCCTTAGCCAGCTTATAAGCTCGCATGAGCTTCACAGCTCCTAAATAGGGATTGATAATATGGGCTTCCGAGCAGTATGCTCCCACTGTACACCAGTGTCTCCCATCCAGGCTCACATCCTTATATCCCTCCATGCGCCTGTACCATTGATTCCTGAATATCGTCTCATTATACACCGCGTCCATATACCAACGCCCATAATATCCACCGGAGATGCTCGGTCCGGTCCACCATATATCGCCGCGGTAGTTTAAATTCGCTCCCCCATCGGGCTGCCATCCCCAGGGATGATGTATGGGCGTGAGCGTCTCAAATCCCCACTCGTTATCAACGAACAGGTAATCGAAATTCCGCAACGCCCCACATTTTAGGGCGGCAATGCGATAGGAAAGATCTACCCACGACTTATCAAGACCGGCTAATTTCGCCAGAGCTGGCAAACACATCGCTAAATCCTCCTCAAACCCATCTCCACCACCGGCCGCGTCGACTCCTCCCTCGAACACACGCCAGATATCCCCATTCCAGTCTTGAGATAGCCACTGGAATCTTATCAGTTCTTCAATTTTATCCCTGATATCGGGTCTTCTGACATATCCGGGGTCGACATATTTCCCGTAAAGGAGCAGCGTAAAAAACAGGTGTGCATGTCCCAAGTTTTGGTCGACAAAACCGCCCATCTCCGTGTAGACATCCCACTTAGGTGAATAGACAAAGGGTCGGTAAGCTTTACCCCTTCCCCATGTCACCTTCTCAGCACCCCCGGTGAAGTGCTTTTCCAGTTTCATCTCTTCCCTCACGACTTCCGCTTTCTCACCCATCATTCTACCCAGGCTTTTTCTCACCATCGACCTTATCTCTTCCTGGGCCCTCGGGTTGTTCCTCAGCCCCGGGTAGGCTATCATGAGGCCGAACGTGATCCTACCTAAGCTATAATGGTCCATACGACCATAGCGCTCAAATGTGCCGTCATCTTTCTGCAGCGAATAGATATGCTCTATACACTCGCTCGCTTTCCTCAACCAGTCCCCGGTGAGAGGTGAATACTGAGGGGCTACGCTCTCCAGAGACAGGTCCGGCACTGGCAGGTTAAGGGTGAGACCCTTCTCCCTGGTGATCACGAACGGATGCCTGCCGAAGGCCGTGTGAATCCATAGATTGGGAGCAGGGGATGTGTTCTTCCCCGCCGCCCAAGGGATAGCGATGAGCAGACCTTCATCCGGAATATCCCAGTCGTTTTCCAGGTGAGTATAGTCGACATTGATCCTCTCCCTGAAGTTTTTCTCGCCGCTCAGCCCCAAATCCTCATAGGTCATCTCCTCTGGGATATTGAGGCTACTATGGGCAAGCTTCTCGGCTAAGGAAATGAGGGAGGTGACCCCCGAATAGGTGAAGAAAGCATCCACCACGCTGATCGAAAGGAGAGGAGGTCGATAGATTTCCCTTTTTTCCACCTCCCTCTCGGCGAACCAAATGTAATCTTTGCCGTTCTTTCTCTCTATTCTCAAGGGGCGCGCGCTGAAGCAGTAGAGGAAAACCGGTCCCTTTGAAATGCCAGTTGGATGGAAGAGAACCCAATTGTCGGAGAGCTCCTCCCCTGACAGAACGAGTCCACCTTGACCTAGCTCTTTCTCCTTCACTCCCTCAAGGGTGGGAATGAGATATCTGATCTCTTCAAAGCCTTCTACCCGATACCCGAACGCGATCCGATCATCGGCCTTAGAGGCGAGTTCTCCCTGGAATCGGAGCACGGGATTGCCCATCCATACATCCGTCCACCATTTAAGTTCGCCCTTTGCCGTATGGACCTCATAGACCGGTCGGATGTGGAACTTCGTCACCGGATAGGCGACATACTTCCTCTTTATCTCCATCTCCACAATTCTACCGTCCCTGTCCCTCATCATGGGGAAAACCCCTAAGCTCTGTCTTGTAGTGGTGATTCCATACCTTGATCCCTTCTCGGGGGGTTGTTCCTTCAAAGTGAAGGGATACAGCGCGAAGGTCTTTCCCCAGACGACACACCACAGGTAGTTGTAAAGGCGAGCCTTAGCGCCGATGCTTGGTTTATGGTCGATCGCATTCCTCCACACAGGGTCCGGGTCCAGGAGATGGTATATCTTCTTCTCCCCGTAATCTCTGTAAGCGTTCGGCTTTGCTGTGACGGATATCTCCTCAGACCGCGTATACCTGTTCCCCCATACGTCGTAGAGGGTAACTTCAACACTGTAAAGCCCTTCAGCCATTGAGAAGAGGTCGCCGACCCATATTCCTTCCGTCGGTGAGACCTTCTCCTCCAAAGCGAGGGGATTGGTCGAAAGCTCTATCGTTTCTCCTCCTTTGAGGTAATATATCCGCGGGTGAACCGCCTCAATATCTTCAATACCCGCGCTGTCCCTACACCTTACCAGTATCTCGCGCAAACCGGGGTACGTATGGGAGAAGGCGATCGAGGCGATCTCCACCTTCTTGCCTTCTGTGTCCTTCATTCCCTCCTTTATCCGGTAGACGTCGACGGCGAAATCGTCGAAGAAGAGGCTGTGGTTCGTCTGCACGCCCACTTTACCGGCATCGGGAATTGCGCCCTCGGGGAAGATATACTCTATGATTAACTCCCCATCAACGTATCCGCGGAAGCGGTTTCCCGCTATCTCCGCCTCCAGTTTTTCGGGATGGCGGAACCCCCTGTTGATCTCCTTCAATATCTCGCATTTACCCCCTTTGAAGAGGTACAGCCGGAAGCGGGGGCCGAAGTGACCGAACTGGATGCAGTTATAAGCATCCTTCACTCTCAGCAGGAGATTAGGAACGTCGGTGCCTCCGAGCACCCTTATGCTCACTCTGTAATCCTGCCAATTCGGTTTGCCGAAAAAGGCGATTGCTCCCGAGGGAAGCGCCCCTTCAGTTTCCTCCTTCTGGCGGAGATGAGCGCCGCCATCCTGCACCCTTATCGCGCGATAGTGCCCCTTCTCCACCTTCCACACGCCATAGATAGGCATCCAACCTTCCGCTTTTCCGTCGTCGAAGTTCATTCTGATGGAAAGCATCGCTTCCTTACCCTGTCCTGATGAAAAACCGATGTTCAGCAAGAGGAAAGCCATTGCGAAGATCAAAACCATCCCTCCTTTCTCCAACGAGCATCTGAGAAAAGCGACGTGCTTATTCTTCCGACGCCTTACCTTATTATCCACAGAGACCATGCCATGCCTCCCTTAGCTTCCGTTATCAGCGATTAGCTCCCCCGATATACCTTTTGAAAGCCGACTCGGCGAGCTCTATGTCCTTGACCGAGTCCTCACCCGATGAAAGGGGCTCGTTACCCTCGAGGACGCACCTCAGGAAATGTTCCGCCTCCCTCCTGAAGGACCAGCTCCAGGGGACTTTGTACTCTGTAAGCTCACCCTTATCGGATCTGTATAACTTCACGCTTGCAGGGACGTTCTTCAGGGTCCTGGGGGGAGTTTCAACTTTAAGCCATCCTCCCTCAAAGAGGACCGTGACGCTCTCATCCCACCAGTTCGGCCTTTTTCTCCCAAACTCGAGGTATATGTTGAAGTTTCCGGCATCGAGCATGAGGTGATATACCGGCTTTGAAAGTTCGAAATATGCGACCTCAAGTCCGTCACCGAACAAAAAGCGGATCAAATTGATGTTATGGCAGTAGCAGTTGCTGAAAAAGAGATAGGTTCCCACCATATCCTCGGGGAGAAAGTCAGGCAGCTTCGTCTCAACTTCGGGGTAGGGTTCATCGGTCGTAATTATCGTCTCGTAGTTGAAGTGACCCGCTTCCCAATCCCCACCGACGCACCATGAGCGAACGGAGAGGATCTCCCCGAACTCCCCTGTTTCACACAGCTCCTCGATTATCTCCTTTGCCTTCTGGACGCCTGCATCGAACCTCAGGGGATACGCCACCATAAGTATGCGTCCGTTTGATCTCGCCGCATCCGCCATTCTCATCGCCTCGCTTGAACATGTGGCCATGGGTTTTTCGATGTAGACATGTTTCCCCGCCTCAAGCAGCTTCACGGCTATATCGGGGCTCAAGCTTTCGGGAACTATGGCGGCGACCGCCTCGATCTCCGGATCCTCAGCAAGCTCCTCATGGCTTTTGTAAAGTCTCTTTATGCCATATCTCCTTCCGACGAGCTCTCGCAGCCTCTCCCTCAGCTCAGCGAGGGCTACGATCTCACAAAGCTCAAGGGACGAGAAGATGGGGAGATGCACTCCCTGTCCCATCCTACCGCATCCCAGAAATCCGAGTTTAACTTTCCTCATCTTCTCCCCTCCAGATTTATACTTAAGACCAGATCTCCATCGTGCCAGAACCATACTTGACTTTCTGAGATAAAACGCTTGAAGTCCCCAACCCTTTTAAGGGACATACCGTTAAGCGAAACCTCCCTCGGTTTCTTGGAGAGTGGAATGATCAGGACAAATCCCCCCTTTGGAAGATCAAGCTCAACTTCAACTTTTCCCCCCTCCACTTTTAACCTTACAACATCGCTTTCCAAAGGTACGTGGAAGAAACTTTGTGCTGGAAACTGCCCGTTATACTCCGGATAGGAGAAACAGCCACTTTTGAGGTCATAAAGTCCAAGTTCGAGACATCGTTCATAAGCTGAGTGAACGAGTTCTAGAGAGAGATCGAGCAGATCCCTTTTTCCCGATAAAGCCCCGATCATGAAAAGTCTTCTTCCAAGCCCCACCCATGTGAACTCAAGTCCGTATGGTTCCTCCGGATTTTCTCCGAAGAGCAGTTTCCCCTCTTTTCCGAAAAGCCTTGGTTTCACCCAACCCTCTAAACATCTGAGGGCTGAGTCGAGATAGCGCTTTTCCCGGGTAATCCTATACCCCTCACAGAGCGCCTCGAGCGAGGGAATTATGGTGTGCGGTCCAAACCAATCATCAACTCCCCACTTCTTTTGACGGGCATCGAGCCAGACAGCGCAGAATCCATATCCAGCTTCACCCCTTTGGTTGTGGTTCATTAAGAAGTCGAGCGCTCTTCCGGCAAACTTCAGGTAATGTTCCTTCCCGGTGAACCTGTAAAGCTTAAGGAGCATAAGGGAAAGATACGCCACATTTTCAGCTCTCACAGGAAAATCCCGGTAAAGGAAAGCTCCATCCGCGCCAAGCGGGTCGTATGCGAAATCCGAAAACCCCTCCTCCGAGAACGGGGAGGTTCTCATGCAAAACCTCCCCGAATGGACGGCAGCTTTGAGGAAAAGCGGATCACCCGTCGCCTCAAAACCATAAAGTTCGTTTAAACCCCCTAGAAGCTTAGCAGAGCAGAAGTCGTAGGCGAGACCGTAGGCCTCCATACGCCTCCAGTAATCTCCGCAGGGTGTGAGCAGATCTTTGTGGAGAAACCTTCCGATGTTTTCGATCATCTCAAGCAACCTTCTATCCCCGGTTAGCCTGAACCAGTCGAGGAGAAACTCAACGGTTGGACTTTCGGGAATCCAATAATGGTCGAACTCAAGGAGCATCCTTCCTGTTCCTCTAAAACCTTTCCCCACGAGGTCCAACGCGTTTTCGTATCCGCTCCTGAGCGTTTTCAGAACCTTCCTTGGCTCAACGAGGATGAGGATATCCCTCTTAACGGGATTTCCTTCTGTTTCAGGCAACCAGGGCCAAACCCCTTTCACCTCAAGCTCGATATGTCCATTCCTTGAGATTTTAAGCTCGCAGGGGGTAGGTGATACGAGCCACTTCCATCGTTTAAGCTCCCCCTCCTCCCCAAATATGATGAGCCCGTTCCGGTAGACAGAGGGAATGTGGCTTACCGCAAACCTCTGGGATGATGAAAGTTGGAGGAGGGCCTCCCTCTCGTTTTCGGACGGGACGAGAACAAACCCAAAGGCGGTTTCACCTTTAACTTCCTCCTGCTTGAACCTGAGTTTGATCTCCCCCCCTCTGAGCTCAAATTTTTTGAAGTTTCCCGTCACCGGCATGAAAAACAATACCAGACCTTCACGTGAAAGCTTAAGAAGCCTCCCCTTACGCTCTGCTTTGAACTCCATCGAGAGCTCAAAGGTATATTCAAACTCAAACTCCCGGAGCCCCCTCGATGAAGGGCGGAACTCAAAGATGTAGAGAAGGGCGTTCCTGTGAAATGGGAAGACATGGTTGACACACAGCCATTTTGGTTTTCGGCTTTGCTCGGTGAAGACCCTTATCCACTGGAAGAGGTTCTCCTCGGCATTCATATGGGTTCCCCTGAACGAGTAGACCATTCTGAAGTTGCCGTTCGGTGAAAGCTCTGTCTCCTCCCCGTTCCAGAAAACACATCCATTCGAAGAGCTAAGAAGGTCAATGACCTCCCCGCTTTTGAGCTTTAAGAGGAGTGTATTCTCTCCGAACGAGGAGAGATCGCCGATCAGCACTCTGTATTGGTCCCCTCCTCCACAAAACCCTCTCCTGGGCGAGAGTCCTCTCCTGTCAAACGGTATTTCAACTTTCATCGGGACCCAAAGTTTCTCCCAGGGGCGGTGCTCGAGGAGAGAGGAAAGGTTCCAGAGGATCGAGTTCTTGTCCCATCCGATGTATATCAGATGACCTGAACCGACCTTCCCGATGAAGGTATCGAGAAGAGATTCCCCCCTCTGGGGCTTGAAACCTGAAAGGGCGAGGATTTCGTTTCCAAGCTCCTCAAGCATAGAAAGTCTCACACCGTGTCTTACAGAGACGGGCTTAAGTTTGAGAATCTTACCTGCCTTAGAAAGGAAGTTGGACCTGTGGGGAACTTCTTTGGAGTTGTAGGGAAGGACGTTGTTAAAAGAGACGTTAAGCCAGCCGTCTTGACAACGTTGAAGCTCAAGATCCCTCGGCTTTTTGACTTTGGGTCCTGGATAAGTTATCCTGGCAGGAAGTCCCTCCCCACACCAGATTATCGCGGAGCCGACTGTAAAGAGCCACTCGAGAGGGAAGGACCTCCTCGGAGGCCCTTGCCACCAGACGTCGGAGGGGAGAGAGCTTACACCTGTGTAGGGCAGGCTCCATAGGAGAGACTGATCGTAGATCTCCCCGTCCCTGTCCGGGTCAAAGATGACATCTGGCGCCGAATCTCCGCTATGGGAGAAGAGGATGAGGCAAAAAGGTTTCCGGGAGCTCAAAAGCCTCCGAAGCTCACCGGAGTTGATAGCGCGAACCTCCAGCTTCGAAGCTATCCTTTCAATCCTCTCAAACTCCTGGGGGGAATAGTAGGAGGCGTCGAGAAAGATGTAACTTCCCCTCGGAGGCCCAGCTCTGGAATCCGCTTTGAACTCCTCACAGATGGAACCTATAATGAGAAGCGAGATGAGGAAAACGCTCATTATCTCTCCTCAAGTTCAAGCTCTAGAACTCCCCTCAAACCTTCAAACTCTCCCTCGTCGGTGTAGATCAGCCTTTCAGCTCCCGAGGGGAAAGGGGCACAGGAGGCGTCGAGTTTGAGCTCAAAACAGACCGAGGAAATACAGGTCGACCATCTCCAGTTTACCTCTATCATCTCCACGGCTTTCACGTCGTTTCCTTTAACTTCCTCCCTTGCCCTTTCAATTCCCCTTTTTCTTGCGAGGAAGAAGTTCAGGCCTTCCTCGCTTAGGATCCGATCTCCCCAGTGGTCGCACTCCCACAGCCCCAACACGAAGGTCTTCCCTGTCCCTTCGTAGGTTCTGAGCAGGAACTTCGTGAAGCGATAGTAGAGCTCCTCCGTCCAGCTCGGATCGTGCATCCTTCCGGACCGGTCCGAGAGCGTGAGGATTATGACGTCGAAGTTTTCGAAGAGCTCTTTATATGAGGGGGAGGATGCGAGCTCGATGAAGCCGCAGTTTGGGGATTTGAAGGCGTCGAGGAAGACCCTTATGACCCTGACGCCGAGCTCCTTTGAGATACCTGTAAGTTCATGAAGCGCAAACCCCTCAAAACCGCGAGATCTAGGGCAGAGGTAAACCCCGACGTGCTCCTCTGCCCATTTCGACTCCTCCGGGGTGAACCAGTTCAAAGTGAAAAGGAGAAGGACGAGGTTTAACATCTCTCACGCATCCCGGCAAGCCGCGTTAAATCTCATCGAGCAGCCCCCGAAGGTATGACATGCTTTTCAAAAGCGCCCCATCGGGGTCATGGGCGGGATGGACGTCGAACGCCAAAACCCCTTGATAATTTGCGGCTTCCAAACACAGGAGGAATTCCAGGAAACCTTCCTTCCCGATCGTCCCCTCCCCGGGAGGTCTCGATTGATCACCCGTTCCGTCGTTATCGTCTATGTGGACATGGGCGATGTAATCTGAGAGCTTCTCGACCGTCGCTCTTATTCCCTCCCTCACCAGATGATGGTGACCTATGTCCATGTTCGCCTTAAGATCCGGGACCTCCTCGGCAAGCCTTAAGAAGGCGTCGCCGTTTGAGATGATAGTCCCGGGCTCAGGCTCTATCACGAAGGTTACACCCCTGGCCTTCGAATACTCGACCAGCTTCGATGCGAACGAGACCGTCCTCTCCCATCCCTGCCGGTAATGAACGCCTTTGGGAAGGGATGTCGTTATACTCGTCACGATTTTAACCCCTAGCTCAGCGCCTGTTTCAACACATCTCTTTGCGTAATCCTCAGCCTTGTCCCTTGCCTCCTCAGAATCCTCAAGCATACCTTCCGGATGGAGGTCTATGACCCAGAGTTTCAAACCCTCGCCGTCGAGTATCGATTTTATCCCCTTTATCCTCTCACGGGTGAAAGAGTTCAAGCTTTCGCCCGTCCATATCCACGTTTCGACGTATTTGGCCCCAAGCGCCGAGATGCGTCTCAGGGATTCCTCTATCGAGAGTCCCTCGCACTCCCACGCCCATGTGGGAAGGCAGAATTTCTCCATCTTTCACCCCCTCAGGTTTTTCAGATTAGAACCGCTTTCCTATCGTCGCCTCCCTCGTCCTCTTTATGCTCTCCCTCGCCAGTTCGTATCTTCTGAGGGCGACCCCGACGCAGAGGATATCCATCACAGCGAGCTGAGCTATCCTCGTCGTCATAGCATCGCTTCCGAACAGCGTCTCCCTTGCTGCCGTGAACAGCTTGATGTCCGCCACCTCGGTGATCGGAGTCTTTCCGAAGTTCGTTATACATATGGTCTTCGCGCCCGCCTCCCTCGCTGTCTGAAGAGCCTCCACCGTGTCTTTAACGCACCCTGTCCGCGATATCCCGACGGCCACATCCTTTTCAGTCAGAAGTGAGGCGGACATGACTTGAAGGTGACTGTCGATGAGAGCTATGCAATTTAGCCCTATCCTCAGGAACTTGTGATATGCGTCCTGCGCCACAACCCCTGAACCTCCTACCCCGTAGAACTCGACCCTTCCTGCGTTCGCTATCGCGTCCACGGCCCTCTCAAGCTCGTTCTCATCCAGAACCTCGAGGGTATCGTTCAAGGTCTGAACTATGGCCTGAAACACCTTAGCCTTAACCTTGGGAACCTCGTCGTATCTGTCTATCGCCTCATAAAGCTCCTGTGGGGCTGAGACGAGGCTCTGCGCTATCCTGATCTTAAGCTCCTGGTAGCCTTTGTAGCCCAGCTCCTGACAGAATCTGACTATCGTAGCCTCGCTCGCTTTGACCTCCTCCGCAAGCTCGGTGATCGAGAGGTGTATGACCTTCCCCGGGTTTTTCAGTATGTAATCAGCTATCTTCTTCGCAGTTGGGCTTAAGTTTTGGTAGAACTTTTGGACCCTCAGAAGTCCTCCGGTTTTTTCGGACATCAGTCTATCACCCCCGCTTTAATTTTACCCCAACATGTGGCGAGCTCGCCAGAGGGACTAACGGGGGCCGCGAAACCTAAACAATATCTCACTATGTTCTCGAAGAGCTTTTTCGCTTCCTCCTTCTCCTTCTCGGAATTCAACGGTGAAGCGCATGCCACGTCCATAAGGCCCTGAACGAGCATGTATCCTCCCTTCTTGTATTTCGCCTCAACTATGAAGGCGGCGCTCTCAAAACCTTCCTTAGCGAGGAGAACCTTATACTCATCCCCTACGAGCAGGGCATCGACGAAAGGTTCCGTGAAAGAACCCCATCCGGAATCCATTGCTCCCCAGCAGTTGTTCTCATACTTTCTTGGGACTTTGTTGGGGATATTGAATATGGGATGGTCGGGGTCAACAGCGATAGAGGGTCCTGTGAGGTTGTTCACCGTCCCTTTGAGAGGTATAGGCATCCAGTCCCAGGTCGCTGGGTTCTCGCACCAGTGGAACATCTGGAGTATAAACCCTCCGTTTGCGACATAGCCCTGAAGAGGTTCAGCGTATTCCGTGTTTTTCCCATGTGGTTCATCCCTTTCAGCTCCGTTATGTCCGAGCATTATCAGTTTGTAATTTGAAAGCTTTGAGACGTCATGCTCCAGGTTGTCATAGGATACGCCTATGGCTTCAAGGGCTCTTCCAGTCTTGCCGAGCTTGTCGAAAAGCAACCCTATATCAGCCCCATTAGCCATTAGAGTGAGAAACATAAGGAAAATCACTGATGTTGTGAGTGTCTTCATCTTAGCTCCCTCCCTGGTATCATACAAGCTTGGTATTGCACCAGGACATTATACAATAGCAGCGGGGGAATGTCAAGATTTTCTTCACAATTTACCTCAGATTTATGAAAATATTTTTCGCCACGGGAAGGTGACTAGCCTGGGAGGAGCCTGTAACCCTCCCCCGTGAAAGGCCCTACTATTATCTATATCCCGCCTATCAGCATCTCGCCTATGACGAGCCTCATGAAGAAAGTCGGAAGGAAACGGAAGGACATCCCCGTCCTACGGTGAGTTTGAGATCGTTTCATCGTCCTTGACCCCTCTCGAGTGATCCGCCGAGCTTGTCCTCCGGGACGACGAAATCACAGTCGTTGTTCTTCATGATGCAGTCTCTTATCAGAATTGAACCGGTATTGGCACAGCGAACATAGACGCCGTTGTGGTTGGAGTCTATTATCAAATCTTGGAGAAGAACATCATTGGTGGGATGGTGAACTCCATCTCTTATAACTATGCCGCTCCGGGGATGTCCTTTTACGATGATATTGCTCCCCACCACATTGATAGCTGAGCTGATCTCCAGCCCATCGTGATCCACCCCGTTCCTCTCCTCTATGATGATGTTGTTGAGGGTGACATTCCTTATGATGCCCTTCTGGTGAACCCCATTTATCAACAGATTAGGCCATGGTTCGAGCCGAGCGTTATCCCTTAAGATCACATTGCTTATGACCACGTTTTCGATGACCACGCCGGACTCTGTATCCTGAGCGCCGGTGTTCTGAACCATCAGACCCGTCTGACCGTTGTTGAAACACTCGACGTTTGAGATTATTATATCTCTGATACTCTTATTGGTAGGATTGGTCACGCAAACACCGTGATATTTATTTCCGCAGGCTCTAACATTTGTGATTCTAACGCCCTCCTCACCTCCCCAGCTCCAGACCCCATGCCAGCCGTAGTTATCGATCAAGACAGCCCTGTCGAGCTCTAGATAACGGGCGCCCGACTCTATGCCGAAGGAATTTCCGCAACAGAACATATCTCGCATGAACACACGTCCGGCAAAACAATATACCCCATCTCTGTTAGCTTTGGTGGCTTTTATGTTCTCAAGATAGATGAGATCGCTGGCTTTGGGATAGTCACAGGGAGCGATGCCGGGATAATCGGGATCGGTGCTCCATGAATCGATCGCTATTAGATCCCAACCCTTGTTCAAGCTGATATCTCTGAGCAGGACGCTCCTACAGCCGAGTATGCGGATGAGGTTCACCTCCACGGTCTCATCCCCCCTACCCTCTATCTTCAGTCCCTTAACGGTCAGATTTTCGCATCCGTTGAAGACCAGCCCGCATTGATTATGTGTCATGACCTTCAATTTAGCCCCGTAGCCTATGATCGTTATGTTTACAGGCGTGAGGTAAGGTTTGCTCAGAACCACAGGGGTATGTAGTTTATAAATTCCCTCCCTGAGGACGATGTTACCGCCTGAAGCTGTGGTGTTGTTTAAGGCGTATTCGATGACGCGGCTGGCATCGGCGTTGCTGAAGACCACCTCGCCGGTTGCACTATCCTTCGCCTTATAAAGTCCATCACCGCCGGGAAAGATGATAAACGCATGGCAGTTAAGGGCTTCGTCCTTAACTGCGATGCTGAGACAAGGCAGAACGAATATCAGAGATACCGTCGGCAACCATATCAAGCTTTTCATACGTTCACCTCGCCTTCGAGAGCTTAAACCCGAAAAACGCGGCAGGTTATCTGCTTCTCTCCTCTTGCTCTTTAATATACCCTTCTCCTTAGAGGTAAAGGATCCACAGCAAAGGCTATCCTGTCAGTCAGTTTTATTTTAAATCTGGATCGTCCCGGAGATCATTAAATTCTTTCATTCCTGGCAGTATCTCGAATCCAGTAAATAAGATGAGCGCCAGATCTACCAATTTAACCAGAGCTTTGCTTCTGATTCCCTTACTCATCGCTTGCATTTCCTCATCAGTATGGTTATCCTTCGAACGGGAACTTGCGAGCAGCTTCGTTGAGGTCGAACTCAACCCCCAAACCAGGCCCCTGCGGGACTGAAACGTATCCTTCGTCATCTATAGTTAAAGGTTCGCCTATGAGGTCGCTGAAGAGGGCACATTCGCCCTGACGGAACTCGAAGATCGGGCAGTTCGGGATGGAAGCGGCAAGATGCAGGCTTGCGACGAACAGGATAGCTGAACCCCAGACGTGTGGCACGCACTGCAGCCCCTCAGCCTGCGCCAATACGGCGATCCGGCGGGCACATGTAAACCCACCGCAGACCGCCAAGTCGGGTTGAAGTATATCGGCGGCGTCTGCGCGGATTATCTCCTTGAAATCGAACTGGGTGAAATCGTTCTCGCCCGTGGCGATCGGGATTATCGTCGATCGCCTGACCTGCGCCATTCCACGCCAGTTGTCGCTCGATACCGGTTCCTCGAACCACGTTATGTCGAATTCCTCGACCTCACGAGCCAGACGTATCGCCTGCTTGACGTTGAGCGAACCGTGAGCATCGATCATCAACATGACCTCAGGGCCGATCGCCTCCCGCACGATCCTGACCCGCTCCACGGATCGCCTCGGGATCTCCGGAGCATCCATCCCGCCGACACGCATCTTTATCGCCCGAAACCCCTTCTCAACATACGAGATCGCCTCCTCAGCGGCGTGCTCGGGCGGGGCATGACCGCCGCTCGCATACGCTGGCAACCTATCCCGATATCCTCCCCCCAGCAGCTTGTAGATCGGCACCCCAAGCGACTTGGCGAACACGTCCCAGACAGCCATCTCGATCCCGCTCATCGCACAGACCGTTAGACCGCGCCGTCCTAGCCTCGGACACGAATGCCCATATCTCAATGCTAGATCGGAGCGTGGATCGTTATACATCCGCTCCCACAACAGCTCAGGTCGTGTTGCATCACCCCCGATCACGATCGGCGCAAGCTCTTTCTCCACTATCGTTTTCGCCGCATAACACGCCCCACGGGTGTAACCATATCCCAGGTGGACCTCACCGTATCCCACGATCCCCTCGTCCGTGCGCACACGAACGATCAAAGCGTGTATCTCGGTCCGGGGTCCGTAATCTGACCACCACTTCATCCTCTCCCGCGGCAGAGGCCAAGCAAGCGGCACAGCTTCAACCGATGTTATCCTCATATCGCATCCCTCCTGAAAAAAGTCTCAGAAGCGAATTCACACACCTTAAGCCTAGCCTATCGCTCTCCCCTCGTCAAGCGCAGCAATCTTTGAAAATGCATACGCATTTATTTCCCCCTCTCCAAGTCGTCCAAGAGCTTGGCATATCTGGCGATCGTGTGTGGTGTGGCGGAGATGACCCTCCCCGTCACTCCTCCTTTGCGGATGTAATCGTAGAACTCGTTGATGCGTGGAGCGCCATCGAACGGTCTGCACATGTAAACGGGACAGCCGTGAATGATGGAGTCAATCGCTCCCACGAGCCACCCTGGCTTGCCAGCTTCGGCGAGCTTCCTCTCAACGGCAGCGAAAGCGGCCGGAT
>JAGGXZ010000215.1 GCA_021162805.1 Candidatus Poribacteria bacterium | reverse complement strand
TTCAAAAGAAAGTTTTCTCTGTAATCTTCTCTGGATGATCAAGTATAACCTCTTGGATTTAAGACATAAAATCGACTCCAACTTAGGCGGGGGTATTGATCGTGCGATCCATAGACGCCGGTCTGGTCGAGGCGACGTTGAAAGGCGATAGGGAAGCCTTCGGTCATCTGGTGAGAAAATACAGAGGAGCTCTGCTGGAGTTCGCCCTGAGAAAGGTGAAGAACCTGGCTGACGCCGAGGATATCGTTCAGGAGGCGTTCCTGAAAGCGTATCGGAACCTCGATAAACTCAGGGACAGGGATAAGTTCGCCGAGTGGCTTTATCGGATCGTGACTAACCTATGTATCTCGCTTTTGAGGAGGCGAAGGGAGGAGCTGATATCCCTGGACTCGCTGCCGAACCCGAGCTCGATCGGCTCCGTGAATCCCGAGTATCTGCCGGAGCAAAAAGAGCTATCCGAGTTCATCGTCAGAGCCGTCGAGACGCTGCCCGATAAAAGCCGGCGCACCTTCATACTTTACCTTGAGGGTTTCTCCTACCAGGAGATAGCGGACGCGATGAGGGTGCCGGTGTCAACCGTCTCCGGAAGATTGCAGACGGCGAAAAAACGGCTCAGAGAAAGGGTATCTAAGGAGCTTCCCCTTGCCTCCATTTCCGTTCCCCTGCGTATGGCGGTGGAACGGCTTGAGGAGGTGTCTAAGATGGAGGCCATCTTGAAGAAAAAACCGTTGAGGCGTCGTATCTACGGGATCGGCAATCAATATGATCTCCTTTGGGAAAATGAGGAAGCGGCCAACCAGAACGCAGTCCTGTGCCTGTTTCGAGGAATCTTCGCGGGAAGAATATATCCTGACGTGTTTCTGGAGAACGGCGCAAGGCTCCATTGTCCGTCGAAAAATCGAGTTCAATACTCCACACCTGAATGCGACGATATCGCTCAACTTATAGCCCATGAGAAGGCCGGGGAGCGAATATTGATGTCGCTGGCATTGAAGGCTCAGGAGAGGCTCGGCCGCGACGGATTTCCAAGCCGGATGTTGATCTTCAAGGTCAACCTTCAGGAGCCGGGAAAGGAGCCTGGATGCAAGGAGAACTACCTCCTTTACAAGGATAGGATAAGCTTGGAAAAACTTCGATCGGGGTTGATTCCCTTCCTGGTTACACGGATGATATTCGCCGGGGCGGGGAGGGTGAGCGACAGCTCCTATCTGATATCGCAGAGGGCACATCACATCGAAACGGAGATCTCCACCGACGGAAGGGATGGGATGATAAGGATTCCGGAGGAGCCGCTCGCCGACAAGGAGCGGTATCTCCGACTTCAGGTGTTGGTGGGCGATTCCAACATGTCCGAATGGAGCGCCTACCTGAAGATCGGCACAACCGCCCTGGTGCTTCAGATGATCGAGGACGGTTTCATAAAGAGGAACCTTGCGCTTAGAGATCCCATCCAGGCGCTGCGTCAGGTGGCGTCCGACCTTTCGCTTACGCAAAAGTTGGAGCTGGAAGATGGAGGAAAACTCACAGCCGTTGAGATTCAGAGGGAATATCTCGAGATGGCGAAAGCCTACTTCGATGCCCTGGAATCGGAGGCTCTGGTAAGGGATATCCATAGGTGGGAGTGGGCGCCGGTGGGAGATATACTGGAGAGATGGGAACATACGTTGAGCTGTCTGGCCGACGATCCGATGAAGCTGGACGGCAAGGTGGACTGGATCATCAAGAGACGTCTGCTTGAAAGCTTTAGAGAGAAGCACGGGCTTGATTGGGGCGCACCTGAGCTTGTGGAGGCAGATCTGAGATATCACATACTCCTCCCGGAGGAAGGCTCGTATTATCGCCTGGAGAGGGAGGGGAAGGTCGAGAGGATCCTCACCGATGAGCGGATCAGAAAAGCCATGGATGAGCCTCCTGGAACAACTCGAGCGAGGTTCCGCGCCCAATTCATCAAATTGGCAAACGAGAGGAAGATCCTCTGTGGGGTCAACTGGAGCTACATTCAGCTTTATGAACCCAAGCGACAGTTATATCTAAACCTCGATCCGCTCAATCCGATGTATGAGGAGGCATAAGCTGCCGCACGCGCCTGACCTACAGATCAGTTCAAGGCGGTTGTCATATCAGCGGTATTAGCGTTTGACTCATCTCTCCTCATGATGTCTCCTCAAAGCCATGATACCAGGGTGAGGAAACCCCGCTCCTATTGAAGGGATTAACCCCACCCTTCATAGCTGTTATCATCTGCATGGTATATCCTCAGGTGAAAACGGACGGAGGGAGGATAGAGGTCATGTTCAAGGTTCAGCTTTTCATATGGTTGGGGCTCCTACTTCCAGTTGAGCTTGCCTTGGGGGGCCCATGGATCAGGGCGGATTGGAGGGGGAAGGAACCCGATTTTCCTCCGGGCTCTCTCTTCTGGAAGACGAACCTGTTCAGGAGATGCCCTGTTCTTTACCGCACGGTCATCGAGGTCGATGATAATAAACCCATCGATCACGCAGGGCTCCGCATGCGCGCCTCTTGGTTCGCCTACATCTTCCTGAACGGTAAGGAGATAACCGAATACCTCCAGAAGGGTGAGGGGGAGATCACAAACCCCATAGATATCGAGTTGACCCACCTGCTCCGCCCGGGCGAGAACGCTCTGGTGATCAGCACGACGTCGAACGGTTTCTCGTTGGAGGGAGCGGTGGTATACGAGGACGGTTCTCGAACCCGGATCGAGAGCGACCCTCAGAGGTGGAGGGTTATGAAATTCCCGCCCCTGACGGTCCTCGAGAGGGAGGATTGCATGAAGAGCGATTTCGACGATTCCGATTGGTTCCCGGTGAAGGTCATCCCTGAACGCGGAGGCGTCGAGATCTCCGACGAGGAGCTAAGGGGGATCTGTCAGCGATTGAGAGATGAACGGTTGAGACGGTGGGATGAGGACGCCCGATGGCGGCTGAAGATGCTGATCGAAAAGGGATTCGCCATGCTCGATTGGGAATCCCATGGCTGGGCCGGGCCCGAGCGGCTGCCGGAATGGGTTTTGAACTTCGCGGAGGAAACGTTGAATCGGGAGGATCAGGGGGAACTGGGAGAGCTATACAAAGCGGCGGAGGCGCTGACGGGATACGTCTGCTTCATTGATGAGGCCGTGAACCTGGAGAACCACGTCATAGGGCTTCAAGCGCTGAAAGCACCGGAGGAAGAGATCTTAGTCTACCGCGATGCGGCTCAGAAGCTGAGGGATGTCCTGAATGAGATGGAAATGACGATCCGAAACGGTGATTTCGATCAGGCCCTCGAGCTCCTCCGACGGGGGAAGGCGATAAGGGAATCGATGCGGAAGGTCAGGTTCATAAACGACCTCTGCTCCTGCCTCGATAACAAGTTCGGCTGGTTCGATACGACGTCACTGCTGGATAACGACGTCTCGGGATGGGGACTCAGGTTCGATCCACCCGTCAAGGTTTTAGCAAGTCCTCTCTCCCCGGCCGCTTTGGTCACGATCAGAGGGAAGGAGCTTGTCATCAGAGGTTGGGATGAGCTGAAGCCGATCCGAGTCTACAAAAAACCGCCGAACACCGGACCGGTTTGCCTCTGGGCTGTTCTGAGCGGGAAGGTAGTCGGCCTCAGGCCCGATGAAAGCGGGGTCGTCTACGATAGGGCAAAGGACGGGGAGCTAAGCGAGAATTGGGTTCTACTGGTCAGCGATCTCTCCCGCGGCGGAGGGTTACCGGTGCAGATCGTATTCCTCAGACATCCCAAATCGATCAGGTTCGAGATGAACGATGAAGGTGTGACCGCAGGGGTGAGGATCGAATTCGATGAGCCGGGATGCAGGCTTTTCCTGTTGAAACCGTTTAAAGAATGGCGCGGCATTTTGATCCAAGCGCGCATAATGACCGGAGAACCCCTGAACGAAGGGAAAGCCGAGCGATACATACGCGTCTGCAGGCTCTGGTCGAGGGCTCTTCTCAACTACCCGATAACGTTCAGCGAAGCGTTCATACCCGATCCGAACGATCGATGGGCGATCATCGTGGCGGATGTCTATAATTACCTGGAGTTTGAGGATGAGTGGGGGACTAAGCCGCTTAAGCTGGCACCTCTCCCGCCGCTGGCGACATACGGTCTGATGAGAAGGTATCCCGGACTGAAAGTTCTGAGCGAAACTCAAAACCTGGGTTCGCGAGGAGTGTGGGGCGATGAGATAGACGTTGTGGATGAAAACCATATCGTCTACCGCGTGCCGCTCGATCCGTTCAAACGGTTCGGTGGTTTCACGGCTTTCTGTTTCGGCCCGACCGATATAGGTGAGCCGGGGAGTCTGACGGAGATAAAGCTGATCAAAAGCACCGGCGCCAACAGCTTCCGTCCCCAGCATAACCAGACCGGCGAGAGGGCGATGAGAACGCTGAGGTGGTGTCTGGAGCAGGGATTGCAGCACGTCTTCAACACCGATGAGAAGTGGGTGCCGGATGTGGTCGAGCATTTCCGCACGCTCGCCCGGAAGTGTAAGGATCTTCCCTCCGATGCCGTCGCCTATGATCTGCTAAACGAGCCCGAATCGCGCGAACCCCACGCCTACAACATCCTCACCAGAAAAATCACAAACGCCATCCGTCAGATCGATAGGTCTCATCTCATCTACGTCGAGACGATCCCGCCCTGGGGGCCTGGCGCCCAGCCGTTCCCGAAAGCCGCTTTCGAGTCATTGGAGGTGACGGGAGATCCGCTGACGATCTATAGCTTCCACGACTACGAGTTCCGACTGCCGGAGCGGTGGCCGAACGAGAGGAACGATATACGGGACATACTCCGCCGATGGATACCGGCGTTCCGATTCAGCATCGACCATCGAACACCCATACATCTGGGAGAGTTCGGCGCGTTTGAGCAGACCAAACAGGATATCTACCACAACAGATGTGCCATCACGCTGTTGATGGATTACTTCAGGATCTTCGATCAGTTCGGATGGCATTTCCATTATTACTCGAACCGCGGCACGGTGAGGATCAGGGAAGACGGTAGCCTTCAGGAAAGCCTCGTTCAGGAGGCTTTCCGGCGGTATTTCGCAAGGGGCACGTTCAACCTAAACCGTCGACCTTAAGGAGGTGTCGAGGATCAACTTGCTCGCTCGACAGCGGTCCCTGTTGGCGGATTGGCTCGCTGGTAGGGACGCCGACGGCCTGACGAAGTCGCTGCTCATTTATCCCGATCACCTACCTCTCTCATCGTTGTTGAGGTTCAGTTCATCGATATCTTCCTCAACCGAAAGGGAAGCAGGGGATTTTAAAATCCTTTGATTTCCCTCGATACATCGATTACAATATCTCTCGATTCTGAACGTCACGTGTGGAGTTCGACGGTATGGCGCGGATGGATATGATCGTGGCGAAACATGATATGTTTATGACGCGATAAAATCGGAGGTTGAAAAGATGAAGGAAGTATGTGAGGTGATAATGATCTGCTTGATTATGGGGGCGATGGGCTTGAGCATGGCACAGAGCTATCAGGATAAATTCGTATGGATCTTCGGATACGGGCTGGGAAGCGATGAGGATGTGAGACATATAGAGAAAATCCTGGAGGCAGCTTCCAAACACGGCTATAATGGCGCCGTGATGTCGGCAGGGCTGGACAGGTTGTCCATGCAGGACGAGGATTATTTCCGGAGGCTCGAAAGGATCAAAAGGGCATGTGAGCGATATGGGCTGGAACTCATCCCTTCCATCTTCTCCGTCGGATATGGCGGTTCCGTCTTGGCGCACGACCGCAATCTCGCCGAGGGTCTGCCCGTCATAGATGCCCTTTTCGTCGTGCGGGGCAGTGAGGCAAGACATGTGCCTGATCCGAGCGTTCGGATCGTTAACGGTGGGTTTGAGGAGTTCGAGGGGAAAAGGTTCAAGGGATATAAGTTCCACGACCAACCCGGAACGATCAGCTTCGTTGACACCGAGATCAGACACAGCGGCAAAGCTTCGATCCGGTTCGAGAACTTTACGGCCAACCCGCACGGACACGGTAGGGTGATGCAGGAGATCAGCGTAAAGCCGTGCCGCTGCTATAGGATGAGCATCTGGGTCAAAACCGAAGGACTACGACCGGAAGGGTGTTTCCGACTGCTGGTTCTGGCGTGCAAACGCAATCTGGCCCCTCGAAGTTTTGAGATATCATCCACGACCGATTGGCGCAAAGTATCGATGACCTTCAACAGTCTGGATTTCAATAGCGTTAAAATCTATGCTGGTGTGTGGGGCGCTAAGGAGGGAAGGCTCTGGCTGGACGATTGGAGAATCGAGGAGATCGGACCGTTGAACGTCCTGCGTCGTCCCGGAACTCCCGTCACGGTCAAGAGTGAGGACAGGTCGATCATCTATGAGGAGGGAAGGGATTATGCGCCTTTAGTCGATCCTCATTTCAACTTTCGAAAGGTAGATCGGCCCGCACCGACGTTGAAGATCCTCCCCGGAAGCCGGATCAAGGAAGGACAGAAGCTGCTTGTGAGTTGGTACCACCCTATGGTGATCGGTAGAGGCCAGGTGACGGTCTGTATGGCTGAGCCGAAGCTTTATGAGATCTGGGAGCATGAGGCAAGGTTGCTATGGGAGCATCTGCATTTCCACAAGGTTCTTCTAAGCATGGATGAGATCCGCATGGGCGGTTCATGCGCTGCCTGCCGTGGTAGGAATATGGCCCGGCTTCTGGGAGAGTGTATAACCAGGCAGGTCGAGATACTGAGGAAGCTTAATCCGAAGGTTGAGATCTACATCTGGTCTGACATGCTCGATCCGAACCATAACGCACATTCCAACTATTACCTCGTGGAGGGCGATTTCACCGGTTCGTGGAACTATGTGCCGAAAGATCTGATCATCGCCGTCTGGGGTGGAGCTCCGCGTAAGAGTAGCCTTCGTTTCTTTGCCGATCAGGGCTTTCGCATGCTGATCGCCTGTTACTATGACGCTGACACGCTGGAGGATGTGAAGGGATGGCTTGACTTGGCGAAGCAGACATCAAATGTCAGGGGTTTCATGTATACCACCTGGCGGCGTAAATACGATCTGCTCGGGGCATTCGGCGACCTGATCTGGGGAGGGAAATAAGCCATGGCTAAAGGGTTTTGATCGAAGCTCGGGTGTTCGTCTACGGAGCGATCGAGGCTGATGAGCGGGTCGTGACAGATCCTCCAAGCTCTTCCTGCGTCGGAGCGTTGGAGAATATACCGGAAGCAACTCGATGCTCTGCCCGAAAGTAACAGAGGGTGTGGAATTCGAGGAGGACGTCCATGAGAATCTGTAGGGTTGCTTCTGTGAGGACCAATCCGGTATAATTAAGATCGAACTCACCTCTGGGAGACGAGTATGGATCGACACATCGTGGACATGATAGATGAGGTAATAGATGTGGTGGATTTCGACTCCGATAAACCCATTAAGGTGTTGAAAAGCTCCGACGGACGAGATGTGGTATTGATACGCTCCAATCCCTTCACGATCACCAGGATCTACGTTACCGGCAGGCCGGATGGCAAAAGGCCACATGGTAGGGATTCATATTATGACTATTTCATGGAACAACATGAAGACTATGTGAGGAAACACGGTTCTGATGAGGGATTTGCGTTGACGGCCGAGGATTGGACCGCCCTTTTCAACGAGGCTACGGATAGATACCTCAGATATCTCATATTCGCCAGCATAAAGAGATGGGAGGACGTCAAGAGGGATACAACGATTAACATACGACTATCCGATTTCGCCAAAAAGTATGCCCCATCGGAGATCGCCTGGCAAATATATCAATATAAGGGATATATGCTTATGATGAGGGCCATAGCCAATGCTGAGCTCAAACTGATGAAGATAGATTACGTAGGGGCGATAGAGGAACTTGACAAGGGGATATCCGAGATCGGGAAGTTCTGCGCTGAATGCCTTAGAGAAGGGCATGAAGAGGCCGAAGCTATAACCAGGGATAAATATCTGAGCAACCTCGTGCAGTATAGGAACGATATACAGTCGGTAGGAGAAAAGTTAAGCTCCGGCGAGCTAAACGAGATAAGCTGGGAAGAGCTTGATGAACTGCTAACTGAAGAGGAGGAAGAGGAATAAAAAAGCCGGACCGAAAACCAGCCCTAACTTGTTCGGTCCGGCCATCTATTTTTGGGATATCGGTCTAAGCCGACTGTTGTCCCGTCCTTGTTATTCGATCACTACGACATTGGCGGCCTGGGGGCCCTTGGCTCCCTGGACAATGTCGAACTTCACCCTCTGGCCCTCGTGGAGGGTTCTAAATCCACGGGCCTGGATGGCGGTATAATGGACGAAAACGTCCTCACCCGACTCTTGGGATATAAAACCATATCCCTTCTTCTCATTGAACCACTTGACACGACCAGTTGCCACTTGATACACCTTCCTATTTCGTTGTTTCTCTTAATGGAACGGGAACTGCTGAGGATCTCCCAAGGAGGGATCTTGCTGCAAGTTACCCGTTACCGTTCGACCTTACTTTAACTCTAAAGGGCTGAATCCCAAATCATCCTTCGGGATAATTTAATTATAACAGATCGATGGAAATAAATCAAGTAGAAAATCAGGACCTCCAGGACTTCTCAAAAACTTTTGAAGAATGTAGATGGAGAAAGGCTTAGATGGCATAAGTGATTCAGAGGAAATTCGCGCTCTAATCTATCGCGAATTTGCTCAAAAACCCTTATGTTACCTAGATTT
>JAGGXZ010000214.1 GCA_021162805.1 Candidatus Poribacteria bacterium | reverse complement strand
CCTCAAGGAGAACGGGATAAGAGATTTGCTTGGCCTTCAACAGGTCATCAGGCAGATGACAGGAGTTCTGATAGAGGAGATACTTGAGGCAGAAAGAGATGAATTCCTGGGATACCAGAGGTACCAACGGAAGGACGAAAAAAGAGTCCGCTCCTCCTTCGGAGAGATAGAGCTGAAAATACCCAGAGACAGGAAAGGGGAGTTCGAGCCGAAGCTCATAGGGAAGTATCAGAAGGACATCTCCCAGATAGAGGACTCCATCGTTTTCCTCGAAAACCCCTTCAGATATCACGAAAGTCCCGTAGGATGCTCCACCGCTTGCTACGGGGAACTTCACTTAACACAGGAGGAACCGAATGGAGAATTTCGCGCGGATGCTAAGCATCTGCACCGCTTGAAATGATATGAGAGATCTGGTAACCTTATCCTGCCGCCATCCCTGCGATGAGGAGGTTGGAGGATGCTGAGAGGGATAACAGTGGGGCTTGGTTTCTTCGGCGGCATCCATCTCGAGGGATGGAGCCGCGTGGGAAAGGCGGAGATCATCGCAGTGGTGGATAGGAATGAGGAAAAAGCCGGAAAGGTCGCCGCGCGATATGATGTGAGGCCATATGTCGATCTGGCAAGCGCTATAGAAAGGGGCGAGCATCGCTGCCTCCAGAGGATGTCATGTGCTGTGTCAGAAGCCGATGGCGCCGACTTGGAGGGAGTCGGCTGAGATCGTTCGCGTGTGTAGAAAACACGGCGTCAGGCTCATGATCAATGAGAACTGGAGATAGCAGCCTTGGTATAGGGAGATCAGAGGTGACTCATGTCAGGCGGCGTTACAACATTTCGTCGACTGCATGGTCTCGGGCGAGGAGTTTGAAACTGAAAGCGAGGATTACCTGAATCAGGTAATGAGAACGATCTTCGCCGGATACGAATCCGCCCGATCTCGAAGGGCGATAAAACTGGAGGAATGGAGGGGAAGGTGATGAACTCGTCGAGCTTAAGGATAGGACTGATAGGGTGCGGCGGGATCTCTCAGATAGCGCATCTGCCGGCCCTTAAGAAGGCTGATAACGTCGAGCTCGTCGCCGTGAGCGACGTGGCCAGGGATCTGGCTGAGATGGCCGCCAGACGTTACTACGTGCCTGAGGTTTACGGCGATTTCAGGGAGATGCTTGAAAAGTCAGACATAGACGCCGTTCTGGTGGCGACCCATCATGCCTTTCACGCCGAAATATCGATAGAGTGCATGCGGGCGGGGAAGCACGTCTTATGCGAAAAACCTCTCGCCATGAGCGTTGAGGAGTGCGAGAGGATAGTCGAAGCTTCGGAGGAGACGGGAAAACAGCTTCAACTGGCCTGTATGAAGCGATATGACCCCGGCCTTCAGTTCGCCCGGAAGTTCGTCGTCGAGGAGATGGGCGAGAGGCTCTCTATAAACGGCTGGTATTGCGACACGGTCTTCCACGGCCAATATGTCAAGAGCCTTGTTCCGATGCGTGCCGGCAGTCCCTCACAGAAAAGGCCCGAAAGAGGCACGGGGGACAGGCTCAAGGATATACTGCTCGGACATGGCGTCCACGCCGTCGATACGCTTAGGTTCTTCAGCGGGGAGGTCGTCTCGGTCTCGAGCGGCGAGACGAGAAAGGGGAACGATCTGGCATCGGTGAGTCTGCTGGAGTTCGAGGACGGGGCATACGGGACGCTGCAACTCGTCTGTACCGTGAGAATGGACTGGTTTGAGGGGATTTTTGTCCACGGGGAATATGGCAGCGTCACGGCGCAGATCTTCTTCCCATATTACCGTCGAGGGGCCGATGTGAAGGTCTTCGACGCGAGAAGGAATGAATACAGAACCCTCGCCACCCCTGACGCGGACCCGTATGAACGGCAGCTTGAGGCCTTCGCTGATGCCGTTCTCAACGATAAGCCGGTTTCGCCGAGCGCCCTCGACGGCCTGAGAGATCAAAAGGTTCTGGAGGCGATATACAAAGCAACAAGATCAGGCGGAAAGGTGAAGATCGAGCCTTAAGGCGTTTCCTAGAATCTAAGACCGGATTCCAGGACGAGATAGATCCTATCATCTTGTAAGCCGTTTACGTCGTCCTTAGAACACCTCTTGGCTTTTATGTAGGAGGTCTCCAATCTGATATGGGCGTCTTCATTGAAATTATACGTCGGGGTGAGCGTCACGGCGTAGATGTCTTCCGTTTTTTCGCTCTCCGTGTAGATTTTGCTTCCGCCCTGTCTTATGTATTCGAGCCTCACCGCCATCGACATTCCCTTGAACCCATACGACGCGTAGAAGGTCTCTCCTATCGAGGAGTTATCCCCACGATATTCGCTTATTGAACCATTCCACCTCCAGTAATCCAGGTCAAATGCGAGGTGAAGTCCGCCCACTTCTTACCGCTCTCGCTTCTTTGCGCTCTTTTTTGTAGCCTATCATCGTGACAACACCTGTGCATTTTCCCTCCGGGATGTTTTCTATGGAATAGCGTCCGTCCTTCGAGAACGACGTTAGCACCGACAAGGGGCTCTTTGGTCTGGGCATCGGTCACTGTGCTCTCAATTTTGCCCGTCTGGGCAAAAGCGCCCGCGGGGACCAAAGCGATCATCAAGACCGCTACGGTGATTGAAGTTAGATAGCTTCTCATTTCACCCCTCCTTAGTTTGAAGTTTAAATTTCGTAAAACTGCGATTAGAACGACGATATTCAAAACTACTGACACCCACTTTACAGTCCCCAATTGACAAAAGGAATAGGCCCGTGTTAGAATACAAGGTGAAACCGTTAAGGTAAATCTATGGCCGTAAGAGATGAACACTGCCTGATGGGCTGTGCTCTTTCAAGCGGCTAAAAATGATCAAGGTGAGGATAATGGCACAGGCAAAACGGGGCGATACCGTCAAGGTTCATTACACGGGCAAGCTGGAGGACGGAACGGTGTTCGACACTTCGCTCGATCGTCCCCCTCTGCAGTTCACGATAGGTGAAGGACGATTGATACCGGGGTTCGAAGAGGCGGTGATCGGTATGAGCCCGGGAGAGTCGAAAACCGTTAAGGTCCCGACGGATAAAGCTTTCGGACCGCATTATGAGGAGATGGTTCTGGTGGTGGATAGGGCCGAGTTTCCGGAACATATCGATCCGGAAATCGGCCAGCAACTGCAGATCTCTCAGATGGACGGCAGAACGATCATAGTCACCGTCACCGATGTCTCGGAATCAACCGTCACATTGGATGCCAACCATCCCCTGGCGGGAAAGGACTTGATCTTCGATATCAAGCTTCTGGAGATAGCCTGACCTTTTCGGGGGCACGCGCCGTCGTGCCCCTAAGCTAGATCGGTATATATCCTCAGCATCTCTTCCGCTATCCGATCCCACCCGAAATGGTCAACCACTTTTCCGCGTCCCAATCGGGCGAGCCTCTCCCTTTCAACCTCATTCCTCATCAGCCTGATCGCCCATCCGGCGAACTCCTCCGGGCTATCCGCTATGATCAGATCCTCGCCGTCGGTTAAATCCAATCCCTCACATCCGATACTGCTCGAGATGACCGCCTTCCCCATAGCGAGGGCCTCGAGGATCTTCAGCCTCGTCCCTCCTCCTATCCTAAGCGGGACGACGAAGACGGCGGCGGAAGCCAGGTAGGGCCTGATATCATCCACCAATCCCGTCACATGTACGCCATCCACCGAATCGAGGGCTTTGACCCTCGAGCTGGGATACTGGCCCACGATGTAAAACTCGGCCTCCGGTATCTCTCCCCTTATGATAGGCCAGATATGCTCGTGGAAATATAGGACGGCGTCCTCGTTGGGATACCAGTCCATACTGCCCACATACACGATCCGATTCCATCTCACTTCATCCTCCCTCGGCTGGAAATACTCCAGATCAACGCCGTTCGGCACGATCTCAACCCTCACATCAGGCGTAATCCACCTGAGCCTTTCAGCGTCCCGCTCTGACATGCAGACGCATAGATCGAACATCGGGCATAATCTCCTCTCGATCCTCCTGAACTCCAGCGATTGTATGAACGCGCCGAGTTTCCTGAGAGGTGAGGATGCGTTACGGTAGAGCCTCGTCCATACGACCGAGTCGATGTTGTGCTGTATCAGGATGGAGGGGGTATCGCCGTTGAGCGACGATCGCCTGAGATCGGGCAGGTACTGTCCGGCGTGCAACATCTCGAACTGAACCACATCGAATTTTTCCTCCTCGATCAAGCGGCGGAACCTCTCGGCGAAGGTTTTGAGCCTGTATTTCGCCAGCGGTATCGGGTATCCGCCTGCCATAGAGCGGATCGATCCGATCGAGAGATGCGGCATATCTCCGGCAACTACCAGATCCACGCCCATATCTCTGATGATCTGCTCATCGCGAGGCGTGGAGTTGAAGGTCTTGGGGGCCAATAGGGTGATGTGACAGGCCGGGGAGAGGTGTTTCAGGAGGTTGATCACCCTTATCCTGCCCCCTTCAGTCGCCGGCAGGGGGATAAAAGGGGAGAGTATAAGCACCCTCATCTCAGATCAATCTGTCGTAATCCTCAAGCTTTTTCTCCCACACCCTGACTCCGCAGAACCTATCGCCCTCTGGACAGGGAGGGGTGACGCCCGATCTCGATCTAAACCAGCATGGCGGGCCTAAGAACCGGCCTATGCGTGGATGGACTTCGGAGACCTGCCTGACCTCATCGAGCGAGGCATGAAATATCTCCTCCTGGGCGTTGAAACAGAGCCTTATCCTCCATTTGTGGTGCAGGTTCATAAGCGTCCCCGACTCGATAAATCTGATCGGGAAACCGTTCGGCAGCAGATACATCGCCCACTCGGTCGGCACCTTCATCTCCAAAAGCCGGTTTATCCCCTCAAAACACCTCTCCATCGCCCCGGCGTAGACCCTCTCGGCCTCCGGGACCGCCCTGATCAACTTAGGGGTGACGTAATCCGGTCTGCCCGTATAATGCCTATGTATGATCGGCCTTGAGCCGGGGACGGTGCGATGTCTCTGATCCTGCGAATCGGCCGTGTGGCTCAATTTCTTGGCGAAGACGTAGTGAACGTGGTTCATCGCTCGCATCAGCTTGGAGTGATGGGCGTGATTGAGCGTCTCGGGAAGGTAGGGGTTTTGAGCCGGATCCAGAAGCAGCCTCAAAGCCGCCTCATCATCCATGTCTCTTCCGCTTAAACCGAGGGTATATCTCACGGACTGCGCTAGAATCTTCTCCCCCTCCCTTGTGAACTCGATGAGAAGGGAGGACCTATCTCCGATAAGGGAGTCGAACTCGCGGGTGAAACCCTCATCGCCCAGGTGCCATCCCGACCCGAAGGTCTCTTCGACCGCCCTATACTCCGGCGTCTCCTCAAGCGGCATCGGATCGTATAGTTCCTCAGCGAAACTCGGATCCACAAGTCTGACCGCTTCGATCATCCTCTCGACCAGCAGTTTGACTTCTTTAGGAAAGTCAAATGATTCGGCCAAGCGGGCATATCTGTGAAGCGTAATTCCGTTTATCGTGTGGTACATATAGGCGTAGGTGGCGACGGGGAGGACGTATCGCGCTACCTCATAGGCCTTGCGGGCGATCTCGTTCTCCCACCTTTCGGGCTTTGAGGATCGGTAGGGAAAGATCTTGAAGTACTCCTCCCTAACCTTAGGAACCAAGAGCTTCACCAAATCCTCATAAGCCCTCATCTGAGCTGAGATCGTCTCACGATAGATATCCAAAGCTTTCCCCTCGATAGGGGGGAGGAGGAAGTTATCGGGCGATACCCTCACGTATCTCTGTGAGACCTGCTCCGAATTGTAGAAGGGATGGCTATGTAGGAAGGACCAGATGGCGGCGCGGGAGATCCGGTCTATGGCGAAGACAAAGAAGGCATGTCCCCTGGTGGTAAGATGACCTGCCCTGAGCGTGCTTTGGGCTATTCTATCTCTAATTTGTTTGGCCCTTTTGTCCCTCGATACCTCCTCCGGGAGGACGATTCCCTTCGAGGAGTAACAGGTTCTGGCGGCGGCTACCGATAGATCATAGGGATTTGGGCTGTGACAGATCAGCCTGACGATCGGTCCGCGCAATTCAAATAGCCTCCTCCGGGAGTTCGATTTTGATCTTCGCCGCCGATTTGAGCCCGCCGATCCACGCCTCCAGAAGATCGTTTCGTTTCCTCTGTATCAGGCTTCTTCGGATATTCGCCAGCTCCTCCTTGTCCTCATCCAGCTTCTTCACATCGGCTTTTTGCCTTTCGACGAGCTGTATAATGTATGCCCCGCGTTGAGTCTGGAAGGGGCCTTTCACCTCATTGAGCTTCATCCTGAACGCCACAGCGGAGATCTCGGGAGCTGAACCTATCATCGGGACGTACCCGCCGTAGGATCTGGCAAAGAGGGGGGTCTCCTTAACCTTCAGCTTTTCATCCTGAGCTTTTTTGACCAGATCGTCCAAGGTCTCGCCGGGCTTATATTTGCTCATCAGCTTCTCGGCAGCCTGAAGGGCGAGTTTCTTGGCCCCCTCGTCCTTGAGCTCATCGGTTATCTTATCCTTGACCTCGTCCAGTTTGGGTATATGGGAGTATTGTCTGTCCACGACCTTGGCGATGAAGTAGGCCATCACATCTCCGCCGTAGCTTTTGATCTCTATGGGATCGCTGGTATCGCCCTTCCGCAGCTCGAAGACGGCATCCAGGAAATCCCTGTAGGTATATCTGCTGCCTACAGTTGGGATCTGTGAATCATCCTTTGAGAAGAACCCGGTGGTTTTGACCTCGAACTTGATCTCTTTGAACTTCTCGACGAAGTCCTCGGACTTCTTCGACTCATCCCCCAGTTGTCTCACATATACCTCCGCGGCCCTCTCCGGTATAAGTTTAACGCTTTCCTCCATCCCCTGTAGCTCGATATCGTAGACCAGCTCGCCGGCCAGCTCACGGGCTAGGGCAACAGCAGCATCCTTTTTCAGCTTCCTTTCGATCTGATCTCTCACCTCGTCCAGGCTCTTTATCCTCTCCGGCTTTTTATCCTCGAGCTTGATGATGTGGAATCCGTATTTGGTTTCGACTATATCGCTTATCTCGCCCGGTTTGAGGGAGAAGGCGACCTTTTCGAATTCGGGCACCATTCTGCCTCTGGTGAAATATCCGAGGTCACCCCCTTTATCCTTGGTGCCCTCATCTTCGGAGTACTTTTTGGCCAGCTCAGCGAAATCGGCTCCGGATTTCGCCTCTTTCAGGATCTTCTCGGCCTTCTGTCGCAGCTTTTTCTTCTCCTCCTCCGATGCGCCGCTGGGAACCTTGATCAGTATATGTCTCGTCCTGACCCGCTCCTTCTCCTTAAACTGTGAATCCTTATTGGCCTCATAGTAGCTCTTAATATCGTTTTCGGAGATATCGATCTTATCCTCGAAGACCTTGGGATCTATTTTGATATATTTGACGTTGACCTTTTCAGGGATGCGATACTCTTCCCTTTTCTCCTCATATCTCCTCTTTATCTCATCCTCCGAGGGGTTGACCTTATCACGGAATTTGGAGACAGGGAACTCTATGAATTTCAGTTTGACCTTCTCGTTTCGCCTTTTATACTCCTCCTCGATCTCGGTCTTGGTGACGATGGGAATTCCGAAGAGGATATCCTGCAGCCTCTGCCTTGATAGGCTATCGCGGAGGCTTTTCCAATAGTCATCAGCTCTCCCCCTTCGGGCCAGGATCTGATAGATCTGGTAGTAAGAGGGGGTGGAGGCGATCTCCCGATCGACCTCCTCGCCGCTCAGCAGAACGCCGAGTTTCTTAAGCTCCTGGTCGATCAGGACGTCCTGGACGATCTTGTCGGCCGTCTGACTGTTGATATCGATATCCTTGATGAACCTGTCGTAGTTATCCCCGTACATCCTGCGCATCCTCTCCGTCTCGTTCCTCAGGGCGTTCTGGAACTGTTCGAAGCTCACCTTTTTTCCGTTGACCTCTATGACGACTCTCGATCTCTTCCTGAACTTCCCTCCAGCGCCCCATACCAGGAAAATCGTTCCGACAAAGGCGATGACGACTATGCCATAGAACATCTTAGCGACGAATTTCTTCCTGAGAAACACCATTATCATGGTTCAGTTCACCTCACCGGATTTTCCCTTTTTGATATACTTGGTCATCCTCACCTCGGTGCCCGTCAGGTCGAAGTCATATTCGACCTCATCCATCAGCACGTTTATGAGATATATGCCTCTGCCGCTTGCATCCATCAGATGTTCAAGCTCCAGAGGATCTTTGAGGGATTCAGGATCAAATCCCTTGCCCTTGTCCTTTATCCTTATCGTCAGCTTATCGTCCTCGACGCTGACGATGCAATGGACGTCTTTGGTCGGATCGTTTCGGTTGCCGTGTTTGATGGCGTTCGTGCCCGCCTCTATAAGGGCGAGATTGACGGCAACCTTGTCATCCTCCTCGATATCTATCTTCCCAAGGACATCCGATATAACGGTGTCCAGGAGCTCGATAAACTGCATATCGCTGGGGATCCTGAGCTCCACATCGAACTCTCTTCTTACACTCATGTCCATACTCCGGTCTGATAAGATCGATGGCGGTGGTATTTTACCATACATCGGCCGCGCAGGCAAGCGAATTCCAATCTTGCCTCCAGGTTATCGAAAATCGTAAAATATACGGCAGAGCGTTGAAAAAGGAGGTGAAGTTGAGCTCCCGCAGGCGTTGTATCTTAATTCTCGCTGACGGAGCGAGATCCGACGTGATCTGGGAGCTTATGACCAGGGGGATGCTCCCGAACATCGAACGGTTCCTGGCGGAGAGAGGGGGATTCCACGAGGCAGTCTCCGCTTTCCCCTCGGTTACCGGATGTGCTTATCTGCCGATCATCACCGGATTCACTCCAGGGGAGTGCAATGTCCCCGGCATGTGCTGGGTGGATAGGAGATACCTGGGCGTCAAAAGCTTCCATCTCGATAGATACAGGGATTATTTCGGTGTTCACAGCTATCTGTTCAATCGCGATATATCCCCCGCCGTGAAAACCCTCTTCGAGCTGGCGGATAACCCGATGAACATCTTCAGCTTCGTCTCCCGAGGATGCGACTTCAAAGGGGATATCACCAGATACACGCGTGGGCTGAGATGGGTCTGGGCCCATTTAAGCGGGAGATGGGACAAGGTCGATTTAAAGGCCGCCCAATTCGCCCTTAAAGGCATCGAAGAAGGGCACGATTTCATCTTTCTCCTCATGCCATCCATAGATGCCCTCTCACATAGATCGAGCCCGCTATCGGATGAGGTCATCCAAGGGTATATGAGGCTCGATGAGACGGTCGGGAAGATCGCCCGGACGACCGATCCGGAGGAGACGATGATCGTCCTGACAAGCGATCATGGTCTGAGCGAGACCCAAGTTCATTTCGACCTGGCGGAGTTCCTCAGTCGGTTGGGATTCAAGACCCTCCATTCCGGCCGAAGATGGAGGCTGAACCCCGATATGGCGATCATGCCCTCAGGTAATGCCATGGCCCATATCTACGTTAGGCCGGAATCGGGATGGTCTGAGAGGTGCTACTATCCCGAATTACGTCGGTTCGGCGGACATAAGGTCGATCTGGTGGAACTGCTCCTCAATATAGATGCAGTCGACCTTGTGGCCGCAAAGGTTCCTTCCGGAGGGGTTATCATCTCCTCCCGCCTCGGGGAGGCGTATGTTGAACTTGAGGGTAAGATGATCACATATCAGATTCTGAAGGGCGAGGATCCGTTCGGGTATCCACCGTTTCCCGGTAAGATCTCCGATAGGAAGTTGCTTGAGCTGAGCATGAACACGGATTATCCCGATGCGCCCTATCAAATACTGAAGCTTTTCACCTCTCCGAGATCGGGGGATATCATACTATCCGCCTCTCGAGGATGTGAACTTAGAGCTCAATCCAGAAGGTTCATCCACAACTCCGGCCATGGCTCGCTCAGGAGGGAACATATGCTCGTGCCGTTTCTGCTGAACCGCCCTCTCACCAGAACCGGCCCGTTTCGCACTGCCGATATCTTTTCGATCATAGTTGAATTCCTCATTGACAAAACTCCCTAAATGTTATATATTGCAATAAAACGAAGGGGCTTCTCAATGGATGATAAGATCTTTTCGATCTTTCTGTTAAGTTTAGTTCTTGTATCTACAGGGTTGCTCCTCTCATCGGCTCAGGAGGTCCAACCCGGCAGCGAGTTATCATATCCTATCCAAAGCAAGACCCCTTTCCAGAGGGAGAGGGGAACCGTATTTAAGATCGGTGCTGCTACGGATATACCTCAGGGTGTAACCTGCCGTCGGATCGTCTCGATCAGCTCCGACCTGAACATAGCCGGTAAAGTTAAGGGCAGTGTGATTTCGCTCTGGGGAGATGTAAACCTCGCCGATACTGCCCAGGTGGACGGGGACTTGATAATCATCGGCGGACGGTTAAAGGCCGATCCCAATGCGAGGATATCCGGGAGGATAAGGAAACTCTCCACAGGTGAGGCCTTCAGCGGGTTTATCTCCCTTATGTCCGGAATCCCCCGCGGTTACTGGGGCAACGTCGCCTGGATATCCTGGAAGGTCATCCTTTTCATCTGTATGTTGATCCTTCAGGTGCTTCTATTCGTCATCTTCCCCAGGAACGTTGAGGCGATGGCACATTGCGCGTCCGTCAAACCGATAGGCAGTTCCCTTCTGGCTTTGATCATCTTTCTGCTTCTTCCCCCGATCTCGCTCATGCTGATCCTCTCCCTCGTAGGGATCCCTGTGGTGCTGATACTTTGGGCGTTTCTGGTGGCGGCCGCTATTTTCGGCAAGATAGGCCTGTTCGTCGCCCTCGGCAACTCCCTCTTTCAGACGGATCGGATGTCTTTGATATCGGTGGTTGTCGGATATACCGTCTATCGCGTTTTGACCTTCTTGCCCGTAGTGGGCAAGCCGATCTTCGTCGTGGTCACCTTTCTGGCGATCGGCGTCTGCATAAGAACCGGGTTCGGATCAAAGGCGCCTCGGAAGAAGGTGACGCGGGCGGAGTATAGGCGGAGATGAGCTTCAGAGATCCGATATGGCTCGCACTTCTTCTCCTCCTTCCCCTCCTCCTGTGGCTGAGCGATAGACATCGAAAGGGCATCCCCTCGTCTCTCTTCTATCTTTCCATCCCCCGGACCTCATGGCGTTCTAAGGCTTGGAGAATGAGGATATACCTCAGGCTGCTCCTCCTGTGCATGATCGTCCTCGCCCTCGCCCGACCTCAATCCTTCCCGATCATGCGGAAGGTTAAATCCAAAGGAGGCGATATCATGCTGGTGGTTGACATCTCGACCAGCATGTTGGCGGAGGATTTCGACGGCGAAAGCAGGATAGAGGCGACCAAACGGGTCCTCAGGGAATTCATCGCCAGACACCCCAACTCCAGGATGGGCCTGATCCTGTTCGCCCGGACGGCCTTTCCCGTCTGTCCCCTGACGTATGACCATTCGGCTCTGCTCAGACTGATCGGAAGGATCAGGGTCGGGATCTTGAAAGACGGCACCGCCATAGGCTCGGCCCTTCTCTCCGCGGCTAAGAGGTTGGCGGGATTCAAATCAATGGGAAAGGCTGTTATACTTTTAACGGATGGCGAGAACAACTGGGGCATCGATCCGATTAAGGCCGCTGAAACCGTTTCATCCCTTGGAATAAGGGTGTACGCCATCGGGGTGGGAAGCCCTGCCGGTGCTCCCGTCCCTATATCTCATCCCATATTCGGCAAAAGCTATGCTCGGGATGAGACGGGGAAAATCATCATCGCCAAGCTCGACGAGAAGACGCTACGCCGAATCGCACGCATAACCGATGGGGCCTATTTCAGGGCGACCGATTCACAGGAACTGAACAGAGCCTACGAGGAGATAACCAGGATGGAGAAAACGAGGTTCGAGAGGAGCACACCGATCAGGCGGGAGCTATTCGGCTATTTCCTCCTGACGGCCCTGCTGCTCCTCCTGTTAGATGTAATTCTCTTCAACCTGCTTATCCCTAAGATACCCTGAGACCTCGGTGGTTGAGATGCCGCTTTACAGGTGGGAAGGCGACAGATTCAGGCTTATAGCCGATGTGAGAATTGAGGAGAAGCGGATTGAGGAGATGATAGAGGAGGACCCAAGTATTCTGTTCGGGACTGAGCCGATCATGATAATCGGTCGACAGGGCAGAGTCGAAGGGGGTAGGTATGATCTTTTAGGGCTTGACCGAATAGGTAACACCGTCATCATAGAGGTCAAACGCAGCAGAAGGCCGCGCAATACCATCGGCCAGGTGCTGGAATACGCCGCCCGCATATCGAGAATGGGATACGCCGATCTGGAGCGGATCGCCAGAAGGTGGTTCGAGGGAAGAGGACGCCACTTCAGCACCCTCATCGAGGAACACAGGCGGTTTTTCCACCATGAGATAGGCGAGATCGATGAAGACGACTTCAATCGCAGACAGAGATTGGTGATCCTCTGTCAGGGTAGTGATCCCAGGTCGTTTGAGATCGTCAGGTATCTGCGCCGACTCGGTGTGGACATAAACTACATCTCCTATCTCACCTATAGAAAGGGCGATGAGACGTTGATCAGTGCCGAGGAGATCGTGGGAGGAAAGATCTCCGAGCCGAAGGGAGAGTATATCGCTCGTAGAAAACGGACAAGATATATGACGAGGGGCGAATTTTTAGCCTGCTTCGCCATGACTCCCATGTGTGAGGTCGCAGAGGAGTTCATGCGATATATAGATGAGACGGGAGGGATCGTAAGAAACAGAATGGGCAAGTTGAGGGTGACGGCGGGCGGCAAATGGTGGATGGATCTCTTCCCGTCCAAACGGGGCACGCATTTCAGGGTCTACGTATACACCGAGCTCATGATGGAGGAGGTAGCTGAGCTCAGGAAGATGTTGCCCGACATGAGGGTGTTTGTAGACAGAGTGGCCTTCAACATATCCTCCTTGGATCAGCTTAAGATCGCCGAGGACAGGGTTATTGAACCGGCGAGGTTGGAACTGATCGGGGAAGGATAAGACGATCTATCAGGGATTTGCTGCCCTCCGAGCGATACGATTGTAGTTTGGCTCTGTTAAACCAACCCTCCCCTTTTTCGTCTAAGTCAAGCGGTGAAAATTCCCAGACAAAGTAAAGGGGGCTGTCATCTTGCTTACGTTAGCCGATAAAGCTTTGACGAAGATAATGTTGGATGCCGGAATGATCGATGAGAGCGAGTATGCTGAGATCATGAGGCAGATCGAGTCCTCGGAGAAACCCGATCTGGATGAGATCCTGGTCAACGGCGGCTACATCACCCCCAGGGAGCTGGAGCTGGTCAGAAGAAGCATGGAGCTCGATATCCCCTGTGTCAGCCTCAAGAACGTGACGGAGGAGGATAAGGACGAGGAGGCCGTCTCCAAGATCCTTCCGAGCTTCGCTCTCCGCAGAAGGGTCGTCCCCCTCCAGTTGAGCGAGGATAACGTCCTGAAAATCGCCATGCCCGATCTGGATCTCGCCGTGATAGACGACATAAGGTTGGTGACGGGATGCGAGGTCGAGCCCGTTCTGGCGCTGGAGGAGGAGATACAGGAGGCGATCAGGCGGTTTTACGGCAAGACGGCCAAGGACGTCATAGATGCCGAGGCGCCCATCGGGGTGGACACGACGGAGGGCGTTCAGACCATAGCCGACTACGGCCTTAAGCCTGAGGATCTGGCGACCAACCCGACCGTCATACACGCCGTCAACCAGATAATCATCGATGCCGTAAGGGAAAAAGCCAGCGACATCCATATCGAGCCCTTCGAGAACGAGGTGCTGATAAGATATCGTATAGACGGCGTTCTGGAGCGTAGGCCCAGTCCGCCGAAATACCTCCAGCATGCCATAACCTCACGAGTCAAGCTTCTGGCGAAGATGAACATCGCCGAACGACGCAGGCCGCAGGACGGCAGGATCCAGCTCCGTATCGAAAGCCTGGGGAACAGGGAGATAGATATCCGCGTCTCGACCGTGCCGGTGTTGTGGGGCGAAAGCGTAGTGATGCGTATCCTGGATAAGGAGGCCATGGCCTATGATCTGGAAAGCCTCGGCCTGTTGGAGGATAACCTCCAGCAGTTCTATCAGCTCATAAGCAAGCCATATGGGATCATCCTCTCCACCGGCCCGACCGGAAGCGGAAAGACGACGACGCTTTACGCCTGCCTCAAGAAGATCAACACCGAACAGGTTAAGATAATCACGATTGAAGAGCCGGTCGAGTATGACCTTGAGGGGATCAACCAGATAGAGGTCAGACCTGAGATAGGGGTCACCTTCGCCGCCGGATTGAGGCATATACTCAGACAGGATCCGGACATCATCATGGTGGGTGAGATACGAGATCTGGAGACGGCCGAGATGGCCATACACGCCTCTCTGACGGGACATCTGGTCTTCAGCACGCTGCATACGAACGACGCCGCGAGCGCCATAACAAGGCTCATAGATATGGGCATAGAGCCGTTTCTGGTCGCCTCCACCCTGGAGGGGATAGTCGCCCAGAGGCTCGTCAGGAAGGTCTGCAAGTCCTGCGCTCAGAGGTATCACCCGACCGAGGAGGAGCTCAGGAGCATGGGGGTTGACCCGGAGACAGTGCCGGACGATCTGATGATCTACAGGGCCGTGAGGGGAGCCGACTGCGACGAGTGCAGGGGAAGAGGCTATGTCGGCAGGACGGGGATCTTCGAGGTGATCGTGATGAACGATCAGTTGAGGCAGATGGCGATGGAGAACGTCCCATCCCAGCAGATCAAGCAGGAGGCCAGAAAATACGGGATGAGGACCCTGCGTGAGGACGGATGGCGCAAGGTGGTGATGGGGATAACGACGATCGAGGAGGTCATGAGGATCACTCAGAGCGAGGCATACGAGGGGGTGTGATCGGTGCCGAGGTTCAGATATGAGGCTCTAACTGCCACCGGAGCCACGCGATCAGGATCAATAGATGCCTCCTCACAACAGGAGGCCATAGCGATTCTGCGCAAGATGGATCTCTTCCCCACCAGGATCGTCGAGGAGGGGGAGGAGGGCGAAAGGCGGGCCTTCAGGATACCCCTCCTCGGCGGCAGGGTTCGATCAAGCGAGGTGGAGTTCTTCAGCTATCAGATGGCCACCATGCTCAACGCCGGCGTGCCGCTCGCGGAGGCTCTGGGGATCGTCATCGGTCAGATCGCCAATAAGACCTTCAAGAGGGTCATAAGCCAGGTGAGGGAGGATGTGGAACACGGGGCGACGCTTGCCGACGCCATGAGCCGCCATCCCCAGGTTTTTTCCGAGCTTTACGTGAACATGATCCGCGCCGGGGAGATGGGCGGGATCTTAGGCTCCGTATTTGAGAGATTGGCCAGCTTCTCTGAGAGACAGAGACTGCTTAAAAGCGCCGTCATATCCGCCATGTTCTACCCGGCGATTCTCTTCACGATGAGCTTGGTGATCCTGGTCGTGTTGACTGTCTTCGTCATACCCAAATTCACGGCTATGTTCGCCGAGATGAAGATCACACTCCCCGCGCCGACCAGGATGCTCATAGCCTTCACCGGAGGGGTGAGAGATTGGTGGTGGCTGATTCTGATCGGATTGATCACGATTATCTTCGGGATAAGGCAATATGCCAAAACGGAGAACGGCAAAATCGCCCTGGACGGGCTCAGGATAAAGATGCCGCTCATCGGATCGATCTTCAGGGCCTTCGCGCTGGCGAGGTTCACCAGGACGATGGGGACGCTATTGGAGAACGGCGTCATATTGCTCGACGCCCTGACGGTCGTTAAAGATACCATCGGCAACAAGGTCTATGAGAAGGCGGTTGAACAGAGCATCGAGGAGATAAAACACGGCTCCACGTTGGCGAGACAGATGAGGGAGCAGGGTATTTTCCCCGAGATGGTGGTCAACATGATCTCTATCGGCGAGGAATCGGGAAAACCCGAAGTGATGTTCAACAAGCTGGCGGATTTCTACGATCTTGAGACCAGAAAGCATCTCGATCGTGTTACCAGCACGGTCGGACCCTTAGTTGTCCTGCTCATGGGCGGTATGGTCGCCTTCATGGCCGTGGCGATGGTCCTGCCCATCTTTGAGGCAAGCACCGCATTGGGAGGATAAGTGGCGGTCGGCGGACGGCCGACGGCGGACGTTATATTTGATAATGGAGGTGTCCAGGCCATGTCTTTGAGAACAAATGGGAAGAGGAGAAAGAGGAGGGAACGGGGTTTCACCCTGATAGAGCTGCTGATCGTCATAACGATCTTAGGCATCCTGGCCACGATGGTCGGCACCAGGGTGATCAGACAGCCGGATAAGGCTCGGGTGGCCAAGGCGAAGGTTGAGATACGCGTCCTCAGCCAGGCGCTGCAGCAGTATGCCATAGATAACGGCGATTACCCGACGACCGAGCAGGGGCTCAGGGCTCTGTGGGAGAAGCCCTCGATACCGCCTGAGCCGCCTAACTGGGACGGCCCCTACATCGATAGGCCAACCTTTAACGATCCATGGGGTAATCCCTATGTCTATCAATACCCCGGAACGCATCAGGGGTATGACTTCGACCTCTATTCGCTCGGCAAGGACGGTAAGGAGGGCGGAACCGGATATGACGCTGATATCACTAATTGGGAGGAGACCGGAACACAATAGTAGCAAAGGCTTCACGCTGATCGAGGTGACGATCGTTCTGGCGCTCATAATGATCCTGATCGGCATCGCCTCGCCTTCGCTTAAAAGGGTAACTGAGACGAGCAAGCTTAAAAGCACCGCTCGTATGATCAGATCTCTGCTGGCCTACACAAAGGACGTAGCGATAACCGAAGGGACGGATTATCTGGTCGTGTTCGACCTGGATAATCAGATGTTCTGGTTGGCCGACAGATCCGCCTTGGATCAGGGGGATCTGAGCCTTTCGCTCGCCGGCGCTTTGACCCTGGCGACGACCACGGCTCAGAGCACGTCGTCAACCTCGACGACGGCGGGCTCGACGGGGTCATCGACGTCGGAATCGATCTCACGAACCAGCATGATCCTCGGTGTCCCTCAGAGACCTCACGAGAACGTGGTGATGCTGGCCATGGAGACGAACCACGAGACAGGAAGGCAGGTGATCACAACGGGGATGGATTACATCCCCTTCTCCATGCTTGGCACATCGGAGAACTCCGCCATATATCTCGCCTCGGTCACCGGGAGATATATGGCGGTGAAGGTTAAAAGATCGGGGATCATCGAGGTTGAGCAGATCTCAGAGGAGGAACTCCAACAGATGGGAGTGGACACGTCGATGATCTCGGGCGTGGGAGCCGGGAGATGATGGAGATGATAGGGAGAACCGGTGAAAGGGGATTCACGCTTGTGGAGATAGCGGTCTCGATAGCTATACTCGCCATAGCCCTTCCACCCCTCATATCGGCTTTCTCCAGAAGCTCCATATGGCAGGCTCAGGCGGAAAACAGGACGATGGCCCTCTTCCTGCTCAAATATAAGATGGCTGAGATCGAATCGCAGGGGTTTCCGGACGTCGGGGAGGATGAGGGGGAGTTCGGTGAGAACTCCCGGTTCAGATGGCAGAGCAAGATAGAGAACACCGACACGGACGGCCTTAGAAAGGTTACCGTGATCGTCACCTGGCAGGAGAGAGGCAGGGAGAGGGCGGTGGCCGCCACCACGTACATCGCCGATAGAACCATCACTCCTCAGGAGGGAACGACGGGAGGCGGTTCGAGATGATTGTAACGTTGAACGTTGAACGTGTAACGTGCCAACGGTTAACGGGGGAAAGAGGGTTCACCCTGATAGAGCTGATGGTCGCCGTGACGATCCTGGTCATCATCGGCGGAACCGCCTACACATCATATAACGCCGCCATCAAGGTCTATCAGAAGCATCAGGCCAGAATGGAGACGGTTCAGAAATGTCGGGCAGCTCTGGAGCAGATCGCCCGCGACCTGGAGAACCTCTTCTTCATCGAGCAGGACGAGGACCTACTCATGACCTCCGAGGATTATCAAAATGAGGAGGGGATGGATCAGGACACGATAAGCTTCGTCAGGGTGATCGATCCCAGATATGAATTCTACCAGTTCGTTCAGACACAGCAACAGGAGGGGTGGACGTTACAAAACGTGGAACAAGCGGAGGGAACTCCCGTCAACACAGATCTCATCCGCGTCGGATACATGATAGCTGAGGATCCGAACCTCGCCGAGAGGGAGATGATCCTGAGCACGCTCGGCCAGACCTCCCAGGCGGTCTCGCCCTATTCGCTCTATCGGATCACAACCCATACCCTGAACTACGATGATGGGCTGTCACAGGTCTTCGAGGGGGAGGTCTCGCCGGCCGATCTGATCGAGGCCGAGGAGGCGCAGGGGCAGGAGTACCAGACTATGTATCAAAGCGAATCGCAGCTCAAAGCCACGGGGGAGAGCGAAGCGGTTTTGAAGGCCGAGGTCATAGCCGAAAACGTCCTCATGCTCGATCTTAAGTATTTCGACGGCGAGGATTGGCTCGATTACTGGGATATGCAGGAGCAGGGAGGACAGCTTCCAAAAGCGGTCATGATAACCCTCTCGGTTACCGATGAGAAGGGTAAGGTCACCGTGACCGAGATGACGATCGTACACCTCAACCTCAGCAAGGAAACCGCTTCACAGGGCGGCGCTATGCCCGGAGCTCAGCCGTTTCAGGGAGGCGGTGGGCCGTGAGAAGGTCGGGCTTCTCGCTCATAGCAACCCTTTGGATATTGACGATACTGACCGTCCTGGCCACTGAGTTCCTCTATTCGACCGGACTCGAACGGAGGATCGACGCGAATTTCGCCGACAGAACGAGATTGTTCTACGTGGCTAAGGCCGGATTCGAGGCAAGCCTCATATCGCTTAAAGAGGATGAAACCCCGTACGATTCCCTCGATGAGGACTGGGCTCAGGAGCAGGAAGGCGAGATAGACGATCCGTTGGTGGAAGGTAAGACGCTTAAATACAGGGTGAAGATCGAGGATGAATCGGCGAAGGTGAATCTGAACACGGCGGATGAAGGGGTGTTGGCCGGACTGATACAGCTCGCCGGCGCCGATGAGGACACGGCAAAAAGCCTCGCCCAGGCCATCGTCCAGAGACGCAGCCAGAGTAAATTCCGCACCGTGGGAGAGCTGGCAGAGGTGGAAGGGATGACCAAGGAGCTGCTCTATGGAACGGGCACGACCTCATCACAGCAGTCCACAACCACACAAGCCCTCTCCGCCACTTCCTCAACGACCTCCTCCGCTCTCTCGAACTCCTCCCTTCAGGTCAAGCTCGGCCTTGCCACGGGCGAGACGAACGAACAGCAGCCGATACCGCTTATCGAGACACTGACCGTCTACTCCGCTGCCAGATCCTTCGACCCGAACTCTGATGAGAAACCGGTTAACATCGCCAAGGCGGATGTTAACCAGATAACAGGGATAACGGACGATGAGGGCAGAGAGATATTCACACAGGCTGAGGCCCAATCGATCGTGGACTACAGGGAGCAACATCCCTTTAAGAGCATATTCGATCTCTTAGATGTGCCGGCCGTCTCGGAGAAAACCTTTAACGACATCAAGAAACGAATCAAGACCTCCGGGGAAAGCGATAAGAAGAGGATTAACATCAACACGGCCGATGAGGGCGAGCTGGCATCGCTGCCCGGATTTGATAACGGGGTAGCTGAGGACGTGATAAGATACAGGGACGAGATCGGAGGATACAGAAACACGGATCAGATAAGGGAGGCGAAGGTCATAACTGTGGACGAGTTCAAAGGTATAACGGATAAGATCACGGTCCACGATGAAGGGGCTGTGCCGGGATTGATAAACATCAACACCGTCCCGATCGAGATCCTTCAGATCCTGCCGGGCATGGATGAGGAGAAGGCGCAGGCGATCATCCAGGCCCGATCGGTCGATGAGAACAGCTCGCAAAGCTCAGGTCAACCCTTCCAGAGCCTCGGAGATCTGATGGACGTGGAGGGGATGGACCCGGATACGCTCAAGCAGCTCGGCCCGATGATAACCGTCCGATCGGACGTGTTCAGGGTGGAATCGTATGGGATCTCCGATGACGGCAAAGAGGTAGGATATTGCATGGGTGTAGTGGACAGAACCGGAGATCGGATTGAAATTAAACTCTGGAGACAGAGATGAGATACCTAGCCGTAGACATAGGAACGAATGCCGTTAAAAGCCTCCTCGTGGAGGTATCGGATAGGCAAACCGGCGTGATAAAGCACGCTCATGTCACCCTGGATAGATCCTCCTCGTCGAGGATTGAGGACAGGATGATAGTTGAAGCGGTGAGGAGCGCTGTCAAGGGGATGAAAGGAAAGGTGATAATCGCCTCGATCCCCCGTTCGATGGTGGTGGTGAGGGACGTGGCGAATCTGCCTCGGGCGAGAGATGAGGCGAACCTCAGAAGCGCCGTGGAGATGCAGGTTGCCCCCGATATGCCCTTCCCCATGGAGAAGGCAATAGGGGATATACAGAACGTCGTGGAGAGCGAGGGCAGGCTATCCCTGCAGTTCGTCGCCGCCCGAAGGGATGATGTGGAAAGATACATGTCCATACTGGAGGAGGCTGACGTCAAGCCGGATATGCTCATCCCCTCGGCCTTCGCCACAGCCCTAGCCGCGGGTAAGGCGGTCGATGAGGAGATAAGCCAATCCCCCGTGCTCTTCCTGGATATCGGCGCCGGCAGAACCGATATGGGCATCATCCTCGCCGGAAGACTGGCCTTCTCCAGGAGCTTCCCCGTCGGCGGAGATATGCTGACCGCTTCGATCGCCAGGAGACTCGGCGTGGAGTTCAGGGAAGCCGAGAGGATAAAACATCAGGAGGCCTATTTGCCCTCCTCCGATCTGAGCCTTCCAGGCGAGAGGGAGGAATCGGAATCCACGGAAGGTGAGATAGACGAAAGACGCGGTGTGGTGGCCGATACGACCGGGAAATGGGCCTCGAGGCTGGCCCTGGAGGTCGAAAGGTCGATCCAAGCTTTTCTGAGCGGGATGATCGGCGAGACGAGGATCAGTCCTTCTAAACTTCTCCTCTGTGGCGGCGGGGCTAGGCTACGCGGGCTGGAGGGATACCTGCGCGAGCGGCTCAACATAGATGTGGTGAGGTGGAACCCGATGGGGGCGATTCCCGGCGGCGAGAAGGTGGCGGAGGCGGATGGAGATCTCTTCGCGCTTCCCGTTGGCCTCGCGAGGATGGCCATCGACGGCGTTAAGCTCGCAAGCCTCATCCCACCCGAGGAAAGGGAGAGAAAGGAGAGAAGGGAGTTTCTCACAAAGGCGATATCATATGCCGCAGCGGTTGTGCTGGGGATAGCCCTGCTGGGAACCGGCCTCACCCTCTGGGATAACCACATCGAGGGGATGCTCGCTGATATTAACTCCCAACTCCTGAAAACGCAGAAGACCAGCCAGCAGTCGAGGTCCATGCTCCTTAAAAACCTCGCTATGCTTGATTTGATGAAGCCAAAGGTTTCCCCGCTGGATGTGCTGAGGGAGTTAAGCCTGATGTTCCCGGATAGGACGAAGATCGCCTTCACCAACCTGCAGATCGATAAGAACGGCAAGGTGACGATCAGCGTGGAGGCCTCCTCGCACGATGCTATAAGCGAGGCGATACGGAAGATCGATAGATCGCTTCTCTTCGAGGATGTCAAGCAGGGTCAGATCGCCTCGGTGGAGAAGAACAAGAGGCCGATACTTCAGGTCCAGATAAGTTTCAAAATCTCTCCTAAGGCAAACGAAATCATCGCCGGCTCCTCCGGTGCCGGTGAAAGCCAAGTGGCAGAGGCTGGAAGGTGAGACGATGCGGAAGCTAACCACAAGGGAGAAGGTAGGACTTGGGATATTAGGAGTGGCCGTCGTCTTTTCGGCTTTCTATCTCCTCATATGGCCCCTTATCTCAGGCTGGATGGAGGCATATGCTGAGCTGAACGATAAGCGGAACCGGCTTGAAATGGCTGAGAAACTGGCGCAGATGGAAGGGGCGATGAAACTGCTGGAGATGAGGGTGCAAAGGGAATTGGGTGTGGCAGATCAGCCGATCATATCGGATGAGATGATAAAGAAGATCTCAGAGAAGTTCTCCATCGGGAATGAGGAGGGGAAGAAGGATATAAACAAAGCCACCTTCCTCGACCTGATGAAGGTGGAAGGACTCGATTCGGCAACGGCGAACGAGATAATAAGATACAGAAATATGTTAGGCGGTTTTCAAAGTCTGGATCAGCTTAAAGAGCTACGCTCCTCCGTCTTCGAGGAGGGGGATGAGCAGGCGGCGATAATAGGTAGGGTTTCCCAGATCGCTAAGGAATCGGGCATAAGGAAGATCGACCAGTTGGGCGTCAGACCGATCGTTTCAACCAAACCGATTCCCATCTCCCAGAAGACAAAGCTCAATCTCGTCAAAGAGCTATACGCCGCTGAACTTGAGCTACAGATGAAATCGATCGAAAACGACCGCCCGATTAAATCCCACCTCGTTTTCCCACTTCTGCCAACTCAACTTCCAAAGGAGTTGAAACTACGGGTGGCGCGGAAAATTATGGAAACCGGCAACCCGCTTACCAAGGAGGAATACGAAGGGATCATATCCGAATATCTGGCTGAGATACCATCTGAGGAGGAGCAACCTCTGCCCATGGAGGAGGAGATAGCCAACGCCCTGAACGAACTGGCAGGTGGTGTGACGTCGGAAAGCAGTGAGGAGGGATCACCTCAAAATAAACCCCAAATGGAAAGGGTGAACTCACAGGAAGCCCTGAAACTTCTCATGCAATACAACCAGGAGGTTAAGGCGAAGAGAAACGATCTTTTAGCGCTGATAACCGGTATTCCCGCCTCGTATAAACCTCGAGTCTACTACGTGGATATGACTTTCAAAACGAAATTGGAAAGCCTTGTCAAATTTATACTCAGCCTACAGCAATCCTCCAAATGGCTGGAACCGAGGGGACTTAGAATAGGGGTAGCCGACGAGAAACAGGGTATCCTCGGCGTGCGGTTGACGATCATAGCTAACGCCCTTTGACTTGGAGGAGGTGAGCGAATTTGAAATCGACAATCCCGAAGGTATTAACCCTCTTGATCGTAGGATTCATGATGGTTTCATTCAACTATCATGCTCTCGGCCAGGGAATGCCCAAGAAGGCCTTAAGGCTGATCGCCAAGGTCGCCAAGGAGCAGGGGGTATCGGTCAAGGAGCTGAGGCGAAATCCCAAACTGCGACAGAAGGTCTTCGAAGAGTTCAAGAAAAATCCGAAGTTGCGGGCTGAGATAAAGAGGATAATCGATGAAGGCGAATCGACCGGTAAGGGACTTGATTACGAGGTGATAGTTCGGAACAACCTCTTTCGACCTCTCGGATACAGGGAGCGCAAAAGAAGGCCGTCATATACCCTCCTGGGCACGGTGATAGTAGAGGGAAAGGGCAAAAGCAGGGCTCTCATATACGATAACAATACCCATAAGGCCTACTATGTATCTGAGGGGGAAAGGATCGGAGAGGCCACTGTGGAGAGGATTGAGCATAGAAAGGTGATCCTGAAGGTCGGCGACGGTGAGGTCAACCTGAACCTGGATAAGATCGGCTTTCTCACATCGAGGGGAGGTCGCCGTGGGCCGTCAAGAGGTAGACCGGGCGGAGGGAAACCGCCTAAGGAGTTCAAGCCACCTCCTCGGTTCATCCCTGAGGGCGGTCCGCCACCGCCTCCCGGCTTCCCAGCCGAAAAGTGGAGGGGACTTTCTCCTGAGGAGAGGAAAAGGATTATGGAGAAGATGGGGAGAATAAGGATAAGAGAGATTCGCCGCCCCATCCCTGTTCCTTTGAATAGAGCACCTTAAATTAACATATGTTTGAAGGGGAGCTTGCTATGAAGAGATACAGATGGACGATAAGCCTTTTGATGGTTGCCTTGTTCATAACCGCCTGCTTGCCCGTCCTCGCTCAGGGGCCCGGAGACCGGACGCCCGGCAAAAACGTCATGAAGGTCGAGGAGCGAGGTCCGGATAACAAGGCCAAGAGGATAACACTGGACTTCGTCAACGTCGATCTACCGTCGCTGTTTAGGTTTCTCAGTTCGGAGACGAATCTGACCATCATAGCGGCAGAGGAGGACATAAAGGATAAGAAGATATCGCTGGTCAACCTCAAAAACGTCACGGTTCAGGAGGCGCTGGAGCAGATAAAATCGGGGTTATCCCAGCTGGGGCTGACCACGATTCAGACAGATAAGACGATCATAATCACGACGATCGCCAAGGCCGTCAGGATGAAGGTGCCCGTCTTCGTGGGGAAAGATCCCGAGAAGATCAAACCTACGGATCAGGTGATCACGCAGGTAATGCCGCTTCAATATGCCGCCGCGCAAGAGCTGGTGAACGCCTTCAAGGGGATGGTCTCGCAGAACGCCGTCATATTCGCCGATACCGACACCAACTCGCTCGTCATAACCGACGTCGCCTCCAACATCCGCAGGATAGCCGAGATCATAAGCGTCATAGACGCCGAACCGGAGGTGCCGATAAAGGTCAAGATAATCAAGCTCAAATACGCGGACGCCACCTCCCTCGCCCAGACGCTCCAACAGGTGTTCCAGATGGAAGGCGTGGTGCAGAACGTGCTGCGGAAGATAAGAGGGCGCAGGCCGGGGGAGATAAAGGATATCGTCAAACGCACCATAGAGAGCGGGGGGGCACTGGATCTGCTGAGGGGAAGGATCGAGATAACGGCCGACGCCAACACCAACTCGCTCATCGTCAAGGCGTCCGAGGAGAACATAGCCTACATAGAGGAGCTTGTTAAAAAGCTGGATCAATCACCGACGGCCAACATGGAGATGAAGATATTTAAACTGAAATATGCCATAGCCGAGGACGTGGCCAATCTGCTGGATGAACTGTTGGGAATGGGAGCTCGTACGGCACCATCGTGGGAGCGATGGAGGCTGAGGATGTGGTCGGCCGAACGGAGGTTCAGGATGAGGCGTGAGGGAATTCAGACCGCCGGAATGGGGATCGTCGGCGAGGTGAGGGTAACCGCCGAGGACAGATTGAACGCCGTCATAGTCGTCACCGATCCCCGTAACTTTCCCATAATCGAGAACCTGATAAAACAGCTCGATCAATATCCGGCCGAGCAGCAGCAGACCGTAAGATTCTACCTTCTTAAAAACGCCGACGCTCAGACCGTGGTGGATAACCTCCAGAGCCTTTTCGAGGGCGTTGACAGAAACCTGCCATGGTGGATACGCGAGAGGAGGAGGCCGGAGGAGCAAAGGGTGGCGGGCATCCAGGGAACGGTCAACATGGTGGCGGACGATAGATTAAACGCCGTCATCATCGCCACGAACCCTCAGAACTTCACGGTTATAGATAAGCTCATAGAACAGATGGATCAGAGCATCCCTGAGCAGGAGTGGGCCACGAAGGTTTATAAGCTGAAATACGCCGACGCGGAGAACGTCGCACAGATCATAACCAACATGTACGGCGGAACCCAGCGGGGGCCGATGCCCTTCTTCTTCATCCCGCGAAGACAGAGGAGGACGATCGGCGGATCTCTGGCCGGAAACGTCTCGGCGGTGGCCTACCCGACCTTAAACGCCGTCATAGTCTCCACATCGCCCGCCAAGAACTTTGAGCTCATAGATGAGTTCATCAAGGAGCTGGATGTCCCAACGCCTGAGGAGCATCAGGAGACCACCGTGGTCTATCAGCTTGAATACTCTGACGCTCAGGAACTGGCCGATCTTCTCAACTCCATGTGGCAAAGTGCCCTTTCCAGAAGGAGCATGAGGGGACGTTTCTCCTTCTTCAGATTCCTGATGGGCGGGCAGATAGAGCAGAAGGATATAAACACGCTCGCCGGTCAGGTCGATATCGTCGCCGATACAAACACAAACTCCCTCCTGATAACAACGCCTAAGAGAAACGTCGAAAAGGTCCTGAACATCATCAAACAGCTTGACGTCAGCCGCGGGCAGGTCTGGCTCGACATCAATATCCTGGAGGTCACCCTCGATGACGATACGAAGTTGGGATTAGAGCTGGCCCTTAAGGAGAAGAGGATCGCCGGGATCGACAGGCTCACCGGCGAGGTGAACTCATCGCTACAGCTGAGAAATGAGCTTATAGGGTTCACCTATTCGCTGGCGACGAAGGAGTATCAGGCGTTGCTTTATAATTTGATGAAGGAGAACAAGGTCCGAACGCTCGCCTCACCTTCGATATTAGTGAGGGACAACAAACCCGCCACGATCAGCATAGGCAAGAACATACCGTATCTAGAGCGAACGCAGGTATCCCCCGTGACCGAAGCTGAGACGTTGTCTTTTGCATATCTGGAGAACGTCGGCATCAACATCGACATCATCCCGCACATCTCCAAGGCGAAGGCCACCGGTGAGGAGAAACGGACCATAGGGCTTGAGATAAACCAGATCAACACCGGCGACCTCCTGGAGTACACCACCTTCAACGCCCCAGTCACCTCCAGCACCACCTTCAGCACATACATCGATGTGGAGGATGGCCAGCAGATAGTGATAGGTGGCCTGATAAGGCAGAAAAAACAGAAGACCACCTATCAAGTGCCCATACTGGGAAGCATACCCTTCATCGGAAGGCTGTTCAAGAGGACAGATGACACCACCGAGAACACCGAGATCATAGTTCTGATCACGCCCCATATCGTCAACATCAAGAACGCCCAGGATAAGGAGATGCTCAAGAGGAAGCAGACGGAGAAGTTCGGCAGATTGGAGGAGGAGACAAAACAGGGGAGCCGACCCATTGAGGAAAGAGAGTAGTAAGAACACGACGGGGATGATCGGGGCCCTTCTCTCCGCCTGGAGGGCGGAGGTTATAAACGGCCTGAGATGGGGGACGCGAAGATGGTCCCTCATCGCCGGCTGGGCCGGGGTATTTTTCCTCTCTTTCGTCCTCTACAAAGCCGCCGGCAGCGCCCTGAGATATGCCGTCTCAGTGCTGGATTCCGAGCTTGCCCTCCGATTGGAACTCACGTTCATCAACCTGTTCATGGCGGTCGGTCTTATCATGCTGCTCAGGGGATTGATAGACGGCACCTTCAGGCACTGCTACGAGTCGTCCGATCTTCCCATATTGATCAAATCCCCCGCGCCGCCACATCTGATCTTCGCCCACAAGATGGCGCGGGTCATAGGCGCTAACCTGTTCGGACTGCTCTTCTGGCTGTTGCCGCCGTGGCTGGCGATGGCCGGTCTGTTTCATCCTGGCCCTCTTTTTTTCATCCTTCTCCTCCCCATCCTGTTTGCGCTCCTCGTCCTTACTGAAGCGAGCGTTGCTCTGATAAGTTTGCCCCT
>JAGGXZ010000213.1 GCA_021162805.1 Candidatus Poribacteria bacterium | reverse complement strand
TCCTTCCTCAGGGAGGGACTGCCAAAGGAGATTTAATGGTTTTTCTGCGTTTTTGGGACTTCTCAGATTACTGCAAAAGTCGAGTAAATTATACCACAGCTTGAGGGAAACACAAGCTGGAGAGAGCTTGACATGGACCTCACAATCGCGTATCATGCGAATATTGGGATGCTGGAGATGATCGCTAAGTTCATCACCACGATATTGACCCGAAGCAGGGATTTCTAACGGGCAGATGATAGCGATGTTCTGGCAGGTTGAAGATTGGATAAAAGATAGAAACGGAATCCCGTATATCGAGCTGGAACCGATCGCAAGGACGAGGATCGCCCGGGCGGTCGTGAGCACCAGGATCGGCGGGGTGAGCCCGCCGCCATATCATGAGCTGAATATGGGACTGCACGTGGGAGATGATCCCGAAAAGGTTAAGTGGAACAGGAAGAGGTTCACCTCCGCCGCAGGTATCGACCTGGAATCGCTCAAATTGCCCCGTCAGATACATAGCGCTGAATGTATCGCTTTGATGGAACCGAACGAAAGGCCCATGGAGTGCGATGGTCTTGTCACGAATCTGAAGGGCATAGCGCTGGGCGTTCTGACAGCGGATTGTGTTCCCATACTCCTGATCGCCCCCTCGTCCGGTGCCATCGGCGTAGCACATGCCGGATGGCGCGGAACTCTGGCGGGGATAGTGCTAAACACGCTAGACCTCATGGCCGAGAGGTTCAAGGCAGATCCCGCCGACTGTTTGGCGGTTATGGGGCCGTCCATCGGCAGATGCTGTTATGAGGTGAGCGAAGATCTAGCCTCGAGGTTCAAATCCCGCTTCGGTTCACAGGTCGTATCCGGCAGACATGTGGATCTGCCGCTTACAAACGCTTTATCCCTTATCCGTGCGGGCGTTCCGGAGGACAACATTTGGATCTGCCGAAGCTGCACCGCCTGTCGGAAGGATCTCTTCTTCTCACACAGGAGAGATGGGGTCACGGGGAGAATGCTGAACCTGATCGCCTTGACATGAGCATCATCCCCTGCTATTTTACATCGGATGGTTGACCGAAGATAGAACGGGCCGGAAGGCAAGCGTATGGGCGGAATCGTTCACCCGCGATGGGATATGGGAGGCGTTTCAAAAACGCCGGACATACGCTCTGACCGGTGACAGGATCGAACTCCAATTCGCCATCAACGGCAAGCCGATGGGCTCGGTCATCACAAAGCCCACCGTCGAACGGGACATCGAGATATTCGTCTCAGGCGGCGGGCCGATCGATTACGTCGAGATCGTGAAGAACAACAGGGTCATTCACCGCACGAGCGCGACGGATCGCGAAGTCCCTGAGCCAGGCGAGGTGATAAGAACGAAGCTCTTCATCGAAGTCGGCTGGGGCAAGAGGATCGAGCAGAAGTGGGATGTGCTTTTCGGGATCGACAGGGGCAGGATACTTACCGTCGAGCCCCGATTTCGCGGCGAGTACGTCGTGGCGCCCAAAGGCTATGAGGAGGGTAAATACCACTACAGCTCATGGCAACGGGAGGGCGAGCGAGCCGTCTGGTTCAAAACGCTGACGAGCGGTAACCCTACGGTTCTCACTAACGCCAGCCAGGGGATGATGCTTGAGGTCGAGATGCCCCTTGAAGGCAAGATTGTAGCAGAGCTCAACGGCAAAAGGGTCGAATATACGCTCCGTGAGCTTATCGAGGGCGGGCGAGCGGGTTTCCTAGGTGGATTCGTCACCGCCGCATATCGTCTTCATCGTGCGCCGATGCCGGAGGAGTATGAGTGGCACATCACCTTTCAGGATGTCGTTGTAAGATCACAGGGTTATGATTTCTACTACGTCCGTGTTCGACAGAGGAACGACCAGTGGGCATGGAGTTCCCCTATCTGGGTGGCCTAAATAACTTGCTATACGCCTGTCTTCCTAATTCTTTAATAAGGAGGAAGAGATGTTAGGTTCAATCTTGCTTGCCATCATAACGGCTTTCGCTCCACCGATTGTGGAGGTTCAAACCACCGTCCATCTACTCGATGTTGGATTTTACGATGTCGGATATCGGATCGGGAACCGACCTGTCGTTCATCTGGGTCTGGGATGGTCGGGCCATTTCGAACCCGTCGCCGGGGTATCCTACTCGCCGTGGGGACAGCGGGATGATACTCCAGCCCTGCTTATGCATCCCCCATGGCGCAGAGGTGCAGGAACAGCTTGGGCCGATTATCGGTTCCGACTGCCTGAAGGTGTGAGGGCGAAGTTCATCTTCAGTTGCGCTATGCTGCGTCGTCAGGATGTTCTTAAGGGCAGCGACGGCGTCACATACTCCGTCTACCTGAACGGCTTCCGAAGGTTTCGAAAACACATCAAGAGCGATAGATGGGAACGGCATGAGATAGACCTCTCCGATCTGGCAGGTGAGGTGTTCTCGCTGCGGCTGGAGGTTAACGCCGGACCGAGAAATGACGCGTCATGGGACTATTCCCTGTGGGGCGATCCGCGGATCGAAATCGAGGGGAACGAGATGAAACCGAAACTGCCCTCCATCTCCGACACATCGCTCGAAGGGCTCTCCAACGATCCCAAACGCGGGGTACTGCCGTCCGTCCATTATCCCTTTCAGAACGGGGCCCGAAAGATCAACGGGGGAAAATTTGAGCTCAGATACGAGGGCGAGGATGTGATCCTGCGATATACGATCGAGCCGCTCGCCGGCCTTTTCCCCGCGAACGTCGAGGTTCGAATCGACGACGGAGAGATCTTTTACGTCTTCGGCGGAGGAGGAATCACCTCTGAAGGCGGAGAGGTGAAGGTGAGGGATGTGAAGGTCGATTCATTCGACGGCAAGAGGCTGAAGCTCAGATACGATCTGCTCTGTGGAGGGGAACCTAAAACGGCTTTCGGAATGTTTCGGATCAGGGGCAAGACGCTGTTGTTCGAGTTCGAGACCAAGGACGGCTGGGTCAGTTCGGTGAATTTCGGGTTTCCCATCGCCGCCTTAAGACGTGAGATCTTCGTGCCCTATCTTTTCTCGGCTAAGGTGTATTATCTTCCCCGGCAGACTGCCTTCGTATCCGTCTATATCGATTTCACCGGATCGGAGGGCTCGTATCTTGAAGGTGGTATGGTGAGATATGAGCGCAAGACGGACGGAACTCGAAATCCCGTCCATGAGGTCTGTCTTTTCACCGTCTCCCGCGAACTGGGCGAGGTGCTTCCGAACATACCCTGGAACCCGTCTCCCTATATCGATGAGATCGCCGATCGGGCGGTATTCGATATCTGGGGCGGACATCTGGCGCGCGATGCTGAATGGGTGAGAGAACTCGGAAGCTACGGTATAAGCAGGGCGATCATGCTCAAGCATGTTTGGCAGCGATACGGATATGATAGCCATCTGCCCACAACCGTTCCCGCCAACAAAGCCCTCGGAGGAGATGAAGGGGCAAGGGCGCTTTCAGAGGCATGTCGCGGGAACGGATGGCTTTTCGCCCTCCATGAGAACTACATAGATTTCTATCCCGATTCACACGAGTGGAATCCTCAGGATGTGGCTTTGTATCCTAATGGGAAGATGCGCAAGGCCTGGTTCAACAGGGGAACCGGCGAACAAAGCTACGCTTACAAGAGCGGGGCGATGGTCAAGTACGCCCGTCTTTACTCACCCGAGATCCACAGGCGATACAGGACGACGGCGGCCTTCTATGACGTCAACTCCTGTGCACCGCCCTGGCTGCATCTCGACTGTGACTCACAAGTCCCATTCGCGGCCAAGCTCAGGGATAGGATGCGGGGTAACATCGAGCTTTTTAAATTCGCCCATCAAGCTCACCACGGTCCCTTCTTCGGCGAGGGGAATAAGCACTTCTGGTGGGCTGGTCTTGTGGATGGGGTTGAAGCTCAGGTGGTGCGCAAGGAGTATGCGCCGTGGCTGTTGGACTTCGACCTCCTCAAGATCCATCCGCAGATGGTGAACCACGGGATGGGATACTGGTCGAGGTGGCAGGTCGACGAGAACGCGAGATGGAACGGACTTCCAGCTCCGGAGAAGATGGATAAATACCGGGCGATGGAGCTGGCTTTCGGCCACGCGGCCTTCATACCGACGGAGCTGTGGCATTCGCTGGATTGGGTTCTCAAGGAGTATTACCTCACCCGACCGATACAGGCACGGTATGCATCTAGCAAGGTGAAACGAATACTCTATGAGGTGAACGGCGAGATGGTTCCCTCGTCCGTGGCTCTGGCGCTTAACGCCCCTCTCGATCGGGTTTACATCGAGTATAAATCGGGCCTGCGTCTCTGGGTCAACGGGAGAAAAGAGGTGTGGTGTGTCGAGGGTAGATTGCTTCCTCAGTTCGGATTTCTCGCCCTGTCTGACGACCACCTCGAGGCATGGACGGCTTTGGAGCCGAAGGAGGGAAGGTTCGCCGTGGATTACTGCCTCGACGGGAAGGGGAGTCCCGAACCCTTCATATTCGTTAACGGACGTGGATTCCCACCTTTGGCGGGCTCGTTTTGCGAGATCAAACCGTCGGTTGAGGTCTCGCCCCTCTCCGGCCGCCGGTTCCGCATCACCTACAAGTTCAAGATCGGCGAACATGGCCTTAGGGAGCTCAACTCGCGCGATCTCATCCTGTTCGTCCATTTCGTCAATTTCGATCTTTCAAAACGGGATGATGGCATCATGTTTCAGCATGATCATAGACCCTCGCCTGAGACAAGGAGTTGGAAATCGAATTCCACCGTGATCGATGGCCCATACGATATCGCCATACCCGATGGGGTGCCTGACGGACAATATGAGATCAGGTTGGGCCTTTACGATAAGGCCGGCAGGGTGAGAATGGAAGGAGGAGATGACGGCAGCGCGAGATACATCGTCGGGGCGATCAAAGTGAAAGGCGATAAGGTGGAGTTCGAGCCCGTCTTACCTCGAAAACCGATCGGCGTCGAGGGAAGGATCAATCCCGATGGTGGAGCGGTGGATTTCGGCGAGGTGATTACAGCGGGCGCCGTTGTGATTCTTCCCAAAAGGGAGAAGCTGATGTTGGTTCCCCACCCGCGGGCCGAATCGTTCGAGATCGGCCTGCGACCGGAGAAGATCGTTTTCTCCCTAGGGATATCAGATCAGTTCAGAGAGATCTCCCGCGCGGAGGCGATCTCCGCCGACGGGAAGGTGTTGAGTCGAATACCCTTGCGACGTGATGGGAAGGTGATCTATCTGAGAACCGTGCCCGGAGCTGCCGTTATCCTGATATATCCCGTTCGTTAAAACGTTTTCCCTTATATAATTTGATATCGGCTCAAAGCCAAAAATGAGTCAGCTTTGAGAATCTCCAGTGAGGATTTGCAAATCGTTCCAGTGTTTGGTATCATTCTATTGTCTGAGACATCTATGTTGTAAGGTGGTCGATTATGAGAGATCCTTTCTTCGAATTTGATGAGTTCCAGAGGCAGTTCGAGAGGATGGTTGAGTATTTCACCGGTTCCAGGCGGATGATGTCCGTTTACGTCTCCTCCAGTTGGAGGCCGCTCGTGGATATATACGAGAGCACCGATGAGATAAGGGTTCTCGTGGAACTGCCGGGGGTAAGGCGAGAGGACATGCAGCTTATCTTTGACAGAAATACCCTCCTCATCAGGGGACGAAGGAGGGAGGTATTCAAGAGTGATTGTCAGGCGTGCCATCAGATAGAGATCCCTTTTGGGGAGTTCGAACGGGTTGTGGACATACCGGTGCCGGTTGATCCCGATGGGGCGAAGGCCGTTTACAGGGATGGGTTTCTTATGGTAAGGCTCCCTAAAGCCGAAAAGCCGATGTTGAAACGGGTTTACGTGTCGCACGAGGAGGAAGAGGAGGTGAGCTCGTGATGGAATTTGATCTGATGGGCGAAAATAAGGAGGCCGCTGAGGGAGATCCGAGAGGGAAAAGCGGGCCGATTGGGGTGAAGATGCCCTCTATACCGGAGGAGCTGCCGATCCTGCCAAGCGAGGTGGTTCCTTATCCCTTCACCGGCGTTCCAATCATGGTGGGCAACCCGAAGTGGGTCAGGATGATCGATGACGTCGTGGTCGATAGACGAATGATAGCCATGTTCGCCATAAAGGAACCATCGGAGGAGTTCGATCCGGATAAGATCTATCACGTCGGAACGGCCTGCCTGATCGCCCGGATGCTCAAACTACCCGACGGCAAGATACAGATGGGGGTTCAGGGGCTATCCAGGATCAAACTGGTGGAGATGACTCAGATTGAACCCTATCCGAAGGCCAAAATCGAGGTGCTGAAGGATGTGGTCGAGAAGAACGTCGAGCTTGAGGCGTTGCATAAGACCGTGGTGGCCAACTTTCAGAAATTCGTCTCCACGGCTCCTAACATCCCCCAGGAGATCGCCGTCATAGCCATGAACATCCCCGAACCGGGGCATCTGGCCGATTTCATAGCCACTCAGCTCAATCTCTCTCCCGAGGAGAGACAAGGTATCTTAGAGGAGCTGAACGTCACGGAGAGATTGAAAAAAGTGTCAGTTTTTCTGGCCCGTGAGCAGGAGATACTGGAGCTCGGCGCGAAGATTCAGTCTCAGGCCAAGGAGCAGATGAATAAACTTCAGAGGGAGTATTATCTGAGAGAGCAGTTGAAGGCGATCAAGAGGGAACTCGGTGAGTCGGACGATCACATGATGGAGATCGAGGAACTGCGGAAGAAGGTCGAGGAGTCCGGGATGCCCCCTGAAGCGAAAAGGGAGGCTGAAAGGGAACTAAATCGGATGGAACGGATGAACCCCGATTCCGCCGAATATACGGTCGCTCGAACCTATCTCGATTGGCTGGTAAACCTCCCCTGGAAGGTTTCCACAGAGGATAACCTCGATATCCTAAGGGCGGAGAAGATACTGAATGAGGATCACTACAACCTTCAGAAGGTCAAGGACAGGATACTGGATTATCTCGCCGTGCGTAAGCTGAAGGCCGACATGCGGGGGCCGATCCTATGTTTCGCCGGTCCCCCAGGCGTCGGAAAGACATCCCTCGGACAGTCTATAGCCAGGGCATTGGGGAGAAAGTTCGTGAGGATATCCTTGGGAGGTGTCAGGGATGAGGCGGAGATCCGCGGACATCGCAGGACGTACATAGGAGCGCTGCCGGGGAGGATCATACAGGGGATAAGGCGGGCGGGGTCGAACAATCCCGTCTTCATGCTCGACGAGATAGATAAGCTCGGCGCCGATTTCAGGGGCGATCCCTCGGCCGCCCTGCTTGAGGTACTCGATCCGGAACAGAATTTCGCCTTCGTCGATCATTATCTGGATGTGCCCTTCGATCTTTCTAAGGTGATGTTCATCACCACCGCCAATACGATCTTCACCATACCGCCAGCCCTCCTGGATAGGATGGAGGTCATCGAAATCCCCGGTTATACCGAGCACGAGAAGGTCGAGATAGCCAAGCAGTATCTGATCCCTAAACAGATGAAGGAGCACGGTTTGAGCGAAGAGGACATAAGTTTTGAGGAGGAAGCCATAAGGAGGATAATAAGGAACTACACCAGGGAAGCTGGGGTCAGAAATCTGGAGAGGGAGATAGGCACCGTATGTCGTAAGGTGGCTAGACGCAAGGCTGAGGGGAAAGAGGGAAAGGTGAGGGTCAAACCGGATGATCTGCGTCAATTTCTAGGGCCTGAAAAGTTCAAGTATGAGCTGGCGGGGGAAAAGGACGAGGTGGGAGTCGTTACGGGACTTGCCTGGACTGAGGCCGGCGGGGATATCCTTTTTATCGAGGCGAAATCCGTTCCAGGCAAAGGCGAACTAACCTTGACGGGGCAGTTGGGCGAGGTGATGCAGGAGTCGGCGCAGGCGGCCCTGACGTACGTAAGATCATATCTGGCTAAGACCGATCCTGAAAACAAGTTCTATGAGAAGAGGGATATCCACGTTCACGTCCCGTCGGGCGCTATCCCGAAGGATGGACCATCGGCCGGGATAGCGATCGCCACGGCGATATACTCCGATCTGACGGGTAAACCCGTGCGTAAGGATGTCGGGATGACGGGTGAGATAACCCTGCGAGGTAGGGTTCTGCCGATAGGCGGCGTCAAGGAGAAAGTGCTTTCGGCCCACAGGGCTGGGTTGAAAACCGTGATCCTGCCCAAGGATAACGAGAAGGACCTGGAGGAGGTGCCGGAACACGTCAGAAAGGAGCTGAACTTTATCTTCGTCGAGCATATGGATGAGGTCCTGAAGACAGCGATAAGGGAGGAAGGTTAAAAAAGTGTTGAAATTCTTTTTAGATTGTGATATACTGAGTTTGTCTGAATGGAAGAGGTAAGGTGTTCTTTAGCACTGCTGAATCTGGTTGAAGCCGGTGTGATAAGATCGAATCGACTGTGCAATTTGCTTCTGGAGATCGGTGATGTCGTTGAAACGGTGAATGTGCTTAGACGAGGTGAGATTTCGGTTGATGTCGATAGGTTCGAGGGAGAAGCAGAGAGACTCTCGAAGCTGGGGATAGAGGTTATCCCCATAAGCTCGTTAAAGTATCCTTCCAGGTTGAGGGGAGTCAGAAATGCGCCTCCTGTTATATTCAAGCGTGGTCGGGCTGAATTGAAAGGTGAGTTTGTCGCTATCGTTGGCACAAGAAATCCAACTCCACATGGGCTCAACATCGCCCGTCAGTTCGCTCGAGCTTTTGTGAAAATGGGATTCGCCATTGTCAGCGGTCTGGCTTTAGGGATAGATGCCGAAGCTCATAGAGGTGCGCTGGACGCGGGAGGAGGAACGGTAGCCGTGTTGGGATGTGATCTGGAAAGGATTTATCCCGAACGAAATAGGGGTTTGGCTCAGGTGATTTTAGGAAGAGGAGCGCTGATAAGCGAACATCGACGTGCGGAACCTACACCACGCAATTTGGTCCTGAGAAATAGATTGATAAGCGGACTCTCAACCATATTGGTGGCGCTGGAGCCGGAGAAAGGGGCCCTTAGAGCCGTTCGATACGCGATTTCTCAATCCAGATCCGCTTTTGTAGGCACAGACGGTCTGGGAGCAAGAGGTTTTATCAGACGTGAGGATGGGGTTTACCTGTTCGATTATACCGATATCCCTTCGATCGAGAGGATAGCACGGAGGATGATTTCGATAAATGATCGGCTTCACCCTTGATTTTCTGGGACTTTTGATGTAAACTAAATAGCATCAGGGTCCTAAAACCGTTTCAGGGGTAGAAATTTAAGCTATATCTTGATAAGGGGGTGATATTTGGGATAGCGAGGAAGGGTTATTTCGCCGAAGAAGGCGTTCAGGGTGGACCCTGGAGGTCGGCCTTGAAGCTTAACTAAAAGGGGGGTAAACCCCTTGATAAAAAACCAAATCCTCAAGATGGAAGGAGTGGGAAGATGAGAAAACTTAAGGGTGCATTGTTCCTAAGCATCGCTGCCATTTTTACGATCGGCCTGGTCACCGCAATGATGGGTTGCGGTGGTGAAGAGGAAGAGGCAGCTAAGATCGTCAGCACCAATCCCGCTGACGGTGGTGAGATGTTCGCCAATGGCGAGCTGACGATCACCTTCGACAAAGCCGTCACTGAGGTCAAGGTCAATGGAACTCCCGCTGAGGTTTCCGGCACTGTGGCCAAATGGAAAGGTCAGGGTCTCTCGGAAGGGCAACAGACCATCTCAATCGAATGGACCGATGAGAACGGCAACACCGGCTCCGACTCGATAACGCTGACCATTAAAGCACCGGATACCACGCCGCCCAAGGTGGCTGAGGTTAACGTCAAGGATGGCGCAACCAACGTCGATCCCGGCGAGTTAAACGAGAAGGGAATCGTCGTCAAGTTCAGTGAGCCGATCGACACGAAGAAGAGCAAGGACCCCTTCACCCTGGCTGATGAGACCGGAACGGCCCTTGCCTGGGCGGCAGAGTGGAACGACGATAAGACCCAGGCTACCCTGACGCCGGCTAAAGGTGCTGAGCTCGGCTATGAGTCGACTTATACCTTCATGATCAAGAGCTACTATGACGCCGCCGGCAACAAGGGCGAGGATGTGACGATCAAGTTCACCACAAAGGCCAAGGAGCAATAATAAAAGGGCTAGGGATAAATAAAGAGGCGATGCGTTTCAAACGCATCGCCTTTTTTGTTCTTAACCCGCTGAAAATATACCGCCCTATGGAAGGGTTATGTGGGGAATACAACTCTGCCTTCACCTGCCATCCCCTCATCTTCGGGGATAGGATATACCACGCAAGCGATGGGGATTGGTGGGATGAAGCAGACTAGTGTGACAGGCTGTATTGTTTCTCAAGGGGAGGGCGTCTACTTTGGAGCTTCACTTCGCCTGATGGTGGGGATACCGACCTTAACGGCGTGGTCGCAACCCCTGAGTTCGTTGTGGTGGGGTGTGATAACGGATACGTCTACTGCGTCTCCCACAGCGGGGAGCTACTTTGGAAGTTCAAGACGGGGTCTTTGGTTCTGTCCTTCAGCGTAGGAGATGTAGACGGGGACGGGCGGGCTGAGATAGCGGCGCCGATATCGGCGCCGATGGCGTATCATTCGCCGAGGACTGGGGAACACAGGACAGGCTTCTCGTCAGCCCTCCGATATGGAGGGAGCTCTTCAAGCCCGACTTCGTTAAACTCGTCTCCTTCGCACACGAGAGAGGGTTGACGGTCTGGATGCACTCCTGCGGCTATATCTATGAGATCATCGAGGATCTTATAGAGCTGGGGATGGATGTGCTCCAGTTCGGTCAGCCCGCCCTCTATGGGATAGAGAGATTGGGCAGGGAGTTCGGCGGTAGGATCACCTTCTGGTGTCCGGTAGAGATATACAGACAACCCTTCAGACGGGCGATAAGGATAAGATTCAGCGTGAGGCCCTCAGGCTGATCTGGGAGCTGGGCAGATTCAACGGCGGATCTATAGCCAAAAACTATCCGAGCCTGGGAGCTATCGGCGTTAAGCCCGAGTGGGATATGTGGGCGTATGAGGCTTTCCTCGCCCACCGTCACTATCCGCTTGAGGAACATATAGATCCATCCATGTTCAAATCTGAAGAGTCGATGGCGGCATGAAAGTGGTCATAACGGGCGGACCCTCATCCGGCAAAAGCACCCTCATTGAGGAGCTCTCCCGGAGGGGGTTCGCCACGGTACCTGAGGCTGCGACGATAGTGATCAAAAACGGCCTCCATCATCCCACCGTGGATCCCGTCTCCTTCCAGAGGGAGGTGCTATCGCTCCAGATAAGGCTTGAACGGGAGGCCGAGGGAAGAGGAGATGAGATCATCTTCTGCGATAGGGGCATATACGACGGACTGGCGTATCTGAGATTCTATGGGATATCCGAGAGGGTCATACAGTTGCCCCCGGATTGGCGATATGACGCCGTCTTCCATCTGGAACAATTGCCGTATGTTAGGGATAACGTCAGGTTTGAAACGCCGGGGGAGGCGCGAAGGATCTCTCAGCTTCTATGGGAGGTATATCGTGAGCTGGGGTATGATCCGATCCGCGTGCCGGCGATGGAGGTGGAGAGGAGGGCGAATTTCGTAATCGGCAGGCTATGAATCCTCCCAGAGCCTACAGAAGGCGCATCTGTCTGGGGCGCTCGTCGGCTGACCGCAGACCTCGCAGGGATGTAACTCACCCATCGGAGGCGGTTGGAATTCAATAGCCCCCTTCCCCTTGACCCTCAGGAAGTCGAGATAGAACCTCTGCTTCGCCCCTGGCATCTCGATCTCCAATCTGTTGAGCAGATCCTTGTAGAGTATCGACTTAGCCCCTTTAGCGTGAGGACACTCCTCATAGATATACTGTATTCCCTGAAGGAGGGCGTATGCAGCCATCTCCCGCTCGTAGAACCTGCATAGCGGCCTGACCTTGCGAGCCAGCCCCGGATAGGTGGAGGCCAGAACGGGGGACTGATGCTCCAGATACTCCACCTTCCAGTTCAGCAGGTTCCCCAGTAATGAGGCTGCCTCGTCATCGAGGTTATGTCCGGTGGCGATCACGTCGTATCCCTCTTGGGCTGCCACCCTGTTCATCTCATGCCTTTTGATCAACCCGCAGAGGGAACATATCTTCCTGCCCCGTCCCTTCCGCTTGGACCTCGCCAGCTCCGGAACGGACATCCCATATATCTCCTTGATGTCCACGATTATAAGCTTGCTTTCCGGATGGTTTTGGGCAAAAGTTTGAACGCATTCCTGGGATTCGGCGGAATATTCCTCGCCTATGCCGAGATTAATGTACAGGGCATCCACCTTATATCCGAGTTTCAGCAAAATGTCCCACAGCGCAAGGCTATCCTTACCTCCGGAGACGGCGACCAGCACTCTATCATCACGTGAGAACATCCTGAAGGATCGTATCGTCTCCTCAGTTCTGCCGATCACCCACTCGATATAGTGCTCTCTACATAGGGCGAGTTTATGTTGTGGCATGTTTATGATCGCCTGTGCTCCGCACTTTCGACATCTCACGATCTCATCCTCCTGATATCACCGATATGAGCAGTATCTCGTCATCCTCCCTCAGCACCACGTCCTCTGTCAGTAGCCTTCCATCCCTGACGGCCAGGACGGAGAGAGGGTTCAATCCCACCTGTCGGATGGCCTCCTTGAGTTTCACTCCTCCCTTTATCTCCCATACCTGTTTCCTGAACCTAAGCTTAGCCACTTTCCGTCTTCCACCTCCTCATTTTTAATTCTACAAGTTAGATTTTACCTTATATCTCCCCTCCTTGGCAAATCAAACCCGAATTATGGGCGTATAAACTTAGAGGCTAGGCGTTCTTTCTTGAATGCCTGATCCCTACGAGCTCGCGTTTCTCCTCCCGTTACTGTGAAAACAGCAGGAAGCTTGTTTTCAAGGGCTCGCTTGGCTTATAATTTAGGGTTGGAGGTGTGAGCATGAGGAAGATGAGCGGTTTGCCCTATTACATCACCAGTCACCCCAGCATATTCGCCGCTGGCGACTGCGTTCAGGTTAGGAATCTGGTCACAAACAGGCCGGATTACATCCCACTTGGCACTACGGCAAATAAACAGGGAAGGGTGGCGGGGACGAAATAGCCGCAAGATCGGCGATCAAGGAGCTGGAAAAAAGGCCATGAGAGATCTGATCGAAAGGGAACTTCTCCCCTACGTGAGAAAACCGTCCAGATACATCGGCGGCGAGGTAAACAGCGTGATCAAACCGCCCTCGCAGGTGAAGCTCAGGATCGCATTGGCCTTCCCAGATGCATATGAGGTGGGGATGTCACATTTAGGTTCCTCCATACTTTATCATATCCTCAACGGGATCGAGGACGTTCAAGCTGAAAGGGTCTTCGCCCCTTGGCTCGATGCCGAGGAGAGGATGCGTCGGAAGGGAATTCCGCTCTTCAGCCTTGAGACCTTCACGCCTTTAAGCGATTTCGATCTGATAGGTTTCTCGCTGCAGTATGAGCTATGCTATACGAATCTGCTCAACATGCTGGACTTGAGCGGCATTCCGATTCTATCCGCCGAGAGGGACGACTCTCATCCGCCCGTGATAGCGGGTGGCCCCTGTGCCTTTAACCCCGAGCCACTTGCTGATTTCATCGACGCCTTCGTCATAGGAGATGGCGAGGAGGTGATCCTCGATATAGTCAATATCCTCCGGCGAAGTTCAGGGAGGTCTCAATTTCTCCGCGAGATCTCAAAGCTGGAAGGGGTATACGTCCCCTCGCTCTATCGGCCGGAAAGCGGAAAGGTGAAAAAGCGGGTGGTTATGAATATAGAGGATACCCCACATCCGATCCGGCCGATCGTTCCATACATGGAGATCATACATGACCGATTCCCGATAGAGATCATGCGCGGGTGCGTCAACGGGTGCAGATTCTGTCAGGCAGGAATTATCTATCGTCCCGTGCGTGAACGGTCGATCGAGAGGATATGCCGGATAATGGAGGAGGGAATGCGTTATACCGGTTTTGAGGATGTATCGCTTCTGTCGCTGAGCACATGCGATTACAGCGAAGTTCAAGAGCTCGTGAGGCGATGTGTCCTTATAGCCGAACCCGATCAGGTCTCAATCTCCCTTCCCTCCAGTCGTATCGATTCCTTTTCGATAGAGCTGGCGAGGATGGTTCAGAGGATACGTAAGACAGGCTTGACCTTCGCCCCTGAGGCCGGAACACAGAGGCTGAGGGATGTCATAAACAAACCCATCACCGACGAGGAGATCCTGAGCATCGCCCAAGAGGTCTACAGCGCCGGATGGAATTTGATAAAGCTCTACTTCATGATCGGCCTGCCTACCGAGACGGAGGAGGACGTACGTCAGATAGCCCGACTTGCGGAACGGATAATCCGCCTCGGCAGACGGATCGATAGGCGGGCTGCGCTCAACGTGAGCGTTGCCACCTTCGTTCCCAAACCCCATACCCCCTTCCAATGGGAAAGACAGATATCGATCGATGAAATCCGCCGAAAGCATGATATCATAAGGAAGGAGTTGCACAGCCGAAGGATAAGGCTTAAGCTGACCCGGCCCGAGGTCAGTCTCCTGGAGGGGGTCTTCGCGAGGGGCGATCGAAGGTTAACGGAGGTGCTGATCGAAACGCACAGGATGGGATGTAAGTTCGACGGATGGGGTGACCACCTCAGGTTCGATCTCTGGCTCGAGGCGTTCCGCAGAGCGGGGATCGATCCGGATGAATACCTCAGAGCAAGAGACCCTGATGAACCGCTGCCATGGGATCACATCGACCCGCTGGTCACCAGGGAATTCCTGCTTTCAGAGCGCGAGAAGGCGTATAGAGGTGAAACGACGCCGAGCTGCAGGGTGGCAGGATGTGTGGGCTGCGGGTTAATGAGATACACCCGTGATGCGTGTCTCAGATCGATGATAAAGGCAAAAAAAACGATCGGACACAAGCCGATTCCGCCTCATGAGAATCCGCCCTCCGTCCAGAAGATAAGGCTCAGATACCGCAAATCAGGGATTTTAAGGTATCTATCGCATATGGAGGTGATGGAGGTCTTCATCAGGGCATTACATAGGGCCCGTTTGCCTATAGCTTTCTCACACGGGTTCAATCCCCGTCCGAAGATCAGATTCGCCCATCCCTCCGGCGTGGGCGTCGAGAGCGTGGCTGAGATCGCCGAGATGGAGCTCATCGAGAGGATGGAGCCTGAAGAGGTGAAAACGAGGCTCAACGAAGAGCTTCCAGAGGGTCTCGACGTGATCGAGGCGTTCGAGGTGCCGATGAGGTATCCAGCGCCGATGAATCAGACCTGGATTTCGACCTATGAGGTGCGTTTTCCCGAAAGGAGGCTTTCCCGTCGGGAATGTGAAAGGCGTATCGCCGACCTGCTCTCGCGGGATGAGATCATCGTCAAAAGCGGCAAAGGCAGATTGAGGGATATCAGACCCTTGGTGATGGGGATCAGATGTGAGGAGGGGGAAACCTGCAGGATCGTCATGGACCTGTTGGAAACACCATCGGGGAGAGCTAGGGCGGAAGATCTGTTGGAGATGATGTTTTCCGAGTTGGCAGATCAAGGTGAGATCAGGATATCGAAGGTTAGATCTCGGGTTGCAAACAAAAGCTCGTTGGAAACAGATTGAGACCATATTCACGGGAGAAGTGGACGGATGGAATTCAAGGCTGACTTGATATGGTTATCAGCGATTTGATCCTCTGGAATTTTCCCTCTCCTATGCCGCTGACTTCCTTTATCTCCTCTATCCGTTTGAACTTACCGTGTTTCTCCCTATATTGGACTATTCGGTCGGCGAGGGTTGGACCGATGCCTGGAAGCTTTTGTAGCTCCTCCCTCGATGCCCTGTTGATGTTCACCGGTTTCGAGATCCTCTCCTCCGATGATGGAGGAGTTTCAGAGGGGATGATTTCGGATTTGGCCTCCACATCCTCCGCCTGAAAATCCGGTTCGCCCAGGAACAGAGAAGGCCTATAGGCCTTCGCCAGGATAAGGGCGATTCCCGCGACCAAAGCGGCTCCTATCAGAATCAACGCCTTTCGTTCTCTCTCTGAGAGCATCACATCGTCTGTGGGATGGCTTCAGATTCAGCCGTTTCAGGGGCTGATGGATAGTATCTTATGGCTCTGGCTTTTATGGTAACCGTCCTTCTGAAGAGATTCCCCGTCACGAGCGGTCTGTAGGTGTAGTTTATCTGGACAAGGGCATATTTCGGCTTGATCCCCTTCTTATCCTGGTAGGAGGCTATAAGCACGATGATATCACCGCTCCCCAACTTCACCCCATCTGCTGCCTCTCTTACCCTTTCCTCAACCAGATCCGGATCGGTGATCCCTTCATATGCCGCGAATTCCGCTCCGGTGGTAGCTGCGTTGGATAAGGCGATCCGGATGACAAAGTACCACCCCAGTTCAGCGATCCCCAAAAGGATGAATATCAGAAGCGGAAGTATGATTGCGAACTCTATAAGGGCTTGTCCCCTTTCACCTCTCCACATAATCACATCCCTCGTTGGGACAGGCAAGATGGGTTTTGCCCTTGGACCTTTTCTCCACGAGAAACGGAAAACCGCATTTTGGACACGATTTGTTCACGGGTTTGTCCCATATAGCGTAATCGCATTTTGGGAAGTTCTCACATCCATAGAAGGTCCTACCCCTCTTGGATCTCCTCTCGACCAGCTCTCCGCCGCATTTAGGGCATTTAACGCCGGTTCCAATCGGCTTGGTGTTCTTGCATTTGGGATAGTTGGAACAGGAGAGGAATCTGCCGTACCTTCCTGTTTTTATGACCATCGGGCTCCCGCAGAGCTCACATACCTGATCCGTTACGACCTCCTCCTCTTTGATCGGTCTAGTGTTAGTGCATTCGGGATATCCGGAACATGCCAGGAATTTTCCGTATTTGCCCCATTTGATCACCATTTTCCTGCCGCATTTCTCGCAGATCTCGTTCGTCTCCTCCTCCATCTCCTTTTTCGCCTCATGGATCTTATCGGGTGCGGCTTCGAGGTATTTGCGAAATCCGGAATAAAACTCCCTCAGCACTTCAACCCAATCAGCCTTCCCATCCTCTATCTTATCCAGCTTGTCCTCCATATCGGCTGTAAATCCCACGTTCATTATCTCGGGGAAGCTCCTTATCAACAGACGGTTGACCATAATTCCGATATCGGTCGGTGCTAGATATCCCTTTTCCTTGACCACATATCCCCTGTCGAGGAGTGTGGATATAATGGTTGCATATGTGCTTGGCCGACCTATCCCTTTATCCTCGAGCTCCTTTATGAGGGTTGCTTCGGTGTATCTGGGCGGGGGTTGGGTGAAGAACTGTTCCGGTTTCACCTCCAGGAGCTTGAGCTTCTCACCCTCCTTCAGCTCAGGTAGGGTTTCCTCCCCCTCCTTTTCACCACCTTCCCCTTTGTAAGCTCTGAGAAAACCGTCGAAGAGGATGACCGATCCACTGGCTCTAAGCTGATATCCGTCGGCGGAGATGTTAACGGTGGTCAACTGAAGCCTAGCTGGTTTCATTTGGCTCGCCACAAACCTGCGCCAGATGAGGTTATAGAGCTTATCTTGGTCGGGGGAGAGATATGCCTTGATTGAATCGGGAGGTCGATCCAGATAGGTAGGTCTTATAGCCTCATGTGCATCCTGAGCCCCCTTCTTGCTCTTGTATACATTCGGCTTCGATGGGAGGTATTGTGAGCCGTAGTTCCTCTTTATGAGCTCTCTAACAGCGGCTATCGCCTCGTCGGCCACCCTTGTTGAGTCGGTTCTGATATAGGTGACCAATCCCACAGGACCTTCTCCGCCGAGCTCCACCCCTTCGTAAAGCTGCTGGGCTATCATCATGGTTTTTCGGGCCGGGAATCTAAATCTCCTATTCGCCTCCTGCTGAAGCTTACTGGTTATAAAGGGCGGGGGTGGAGACTGTCTGCGGATCTGCCGTTTAATCGATTCGACCTGGAAGGTAAGACTCTTTAGTTTTTCGGCGATCGCTCTGGCTTCCTCCTCAGTGATCTTGAATCCCTTGCCCTCTATCTCCGCCTTTCTATCCCCTACGGCGACCAGCCTGGCTGTGAACGGTTCGCCTGACTCGCCCACGAGCTTCACGGATATAACCCAGTATTCCTGAGGCTGGAATTTCTCCCGTTCCTCCTCACGCTCGCAGACCAACCTGAGCGCCACCGATTGAACCCTCCCGGCACTTAACCCCTTTCGTACGTTTCTCCAAAGTATAGGGCTGATCTGATATCCGACCAATCTGTCCAATATCCTTCTAGCTTGCTGGGCGTTCACCAAGTTGATGTTGATATCCCCTGGATTTTTCAATGCTTCCCTAATGGCTTTCCCGGTTATCTCGTTGAAGGTTATCCTGTAGACGGGTTTATCGATCTTGCCGAGGGCCTGTTTGATGTGCCAGCATATCGCCTCGCCCTCCCTATCCGGATCGGCGGCGAGGTAGACCTTATCGGCCGATTTAGCGGCCCTGCGAAGCTCCCTGATCACCTTCTCCTTGCCCTTTATGGTGACGTATTGGGGCTTAAACCCGTCTTTTATATTCACGCCCAGCCTTTTTTCGGGCAGATCCCTTATATGTCCCAGAGAGGCCTTCACGGTGAAGTCCTTCCCCAGGAATTTGTTTATCGTCTTCGCCTTAGCTGGTGATTCGACCACGACGAGCGACTTAGCCATGAAGGCTAATCACCGCCTTTCAGGAATTTCAGGAGGTAGATCGCCGGCAGAACACCCTCTTCCTTAGATATCATCGATGCGGCCTTCTCGATGATATCCTCCCTGCTGATCTCGGGATATGGCAGGCTCATAACATCATCTATCAACTCATCCACCTGTTGGGCCGAAAGCACCCTGAAGTGAGCCAACATGGCGATCGCTCCCTGTGCTTCGAGGCTAAGCCTATGTCTCTCATAATCGCTCAACACCCTGATAGAGCTGTCCGAAGCTGGAAGATCGCTGAAGTGGGCTTCGATCGTATCTATCTCGGAGAGCATCTCCAAAGCCTCTTCGATCTCCTCCATATCGAAGCCTTTCTCCAGCAGTTCCTCGACGATAACCTCCTCGGTAAGGGTTTTATCGGATTGAAATAGCATTCTCTTAACAAGATATGTCAGGATATCCTTAATTCGCCCTTGAAACATGATCATCTCTCCCAGAAGAACCTCAGCAGATCGGTCAAAACGGATTTCATCTCCCTTCTATGCACGATGAGATCGAGCATGCCGTGTTCCAGGAGGAACTCTGATCTTTGGAAATTAGGAGGCAATTCCTCGCGTATGGAGGCCCTAGATCGCGGTCCGGCGAAACCTATCATTGCCCCCGGCTCGGCCATTATGATATGGCCGAGGGATGCAAAACTTGCAGCCGTTCCTCCCATGGTTGGGTGGGTGATGACGGAGATGTAAAGCAGACCCGCTTCCGATAATTTAGCGCAGGCTGCGCTGGTTTTAGCCATCTGCATCAGGGCGATCGTCCCCTCTTGCATCCTCGCCCCTCCGCCAAAGGCCGACACGATCACCACCGGAAACCTTTTCCGGATAGCTCTCTCCATACATCGAGTTATCTTCTCCCCGACGACCGATCCCATACTTCCCATTCTGAAAGCCGGCTCGCCTATCGCTATGACCGTCTCGTATCCGCCGATCTTACATTCCCCCGCCAGCATCTCCGATTTGAGTCCCGTTTTCTCCCTATCTTGGCTTAGCTTCTCCTCATAATTTGGGAAATCAAGCGGGTTTGTGGAGTAGAGGTCGGAATCGTATTCGATGAAGCTGTTCTCATCGGCGAGCATTTCAAGCCGTTCAAAGGCGCTCATAAGATGATGATAACCGCATCTCGGACAAACTTTCAGCAGCCGCTTGAAATCCTCCTCCTTCATCCGATATCCGCAACCACGGCATTCGATCTCCTTCATCGTCAACCTGATGGGTGCCTCCACGTTAAAAGTATTTGCAATCGGTATTAAATCTCTGTTATAATACACTTTTGCCCGAATCTTGTCAAGAATACATCTCTTTCCACCGTCATCTGATGTCATTTTGGCACGTCATGTGTTGGTTTTCGGATTGATATGTGCTGAAACGCCCGTTATGAAAGGACCGATCGGGTTCGCGATAGTTGGCATCTCTCTTGCTATAAATATCTTCTCTTGGGAAAGGAAATCGGGTAAAACAGGGTGAGAAAAAGGATGAGGAGGAAGATCAGGATTCTACAAGGAGAATACATAGGAGACGAGCTGATAGTCAGGGATGATATCTCGGATGAACCCATAGCCGCTGTCAGCAACGATGAATCTCTGTTTCCCGATCTGGACGATGACGATATAGAGGAGATCCTCGCCAAGGGTAAGATCGGACTTGAGGAGGGAGCTAAGGAGGAGGAACATCGGGACGACGCCCATGGGGAGCTGGATAGCTCCATCATCTCCTATCTCCGCCGTATAGCTAAGGTCCCGCTCCTCACCCCTGAAGAGGAGAAGATGCTCTTCATGGAGCTTGACAGGCAGAGGAGAAGGTTGAGACAGGGATTGAGAAAACTCTTTCCGGAGCGGCAGCGCAGAATAGAAAGACAGACGCCTAAGCGGGGCAGAAAGGGAAGTAAGGTCAGGAGCTCCATAGCGAAGCAGACCTTGAGGATGATAGAGGAAGCCCGCAATATGCTGGAGGCCGAAGAGGTGATCCAGATCGCATACGCCGAGGAGAAAGGCATGGATCTGGAGGAGCTCAGAAAGACGCTCAGACAGATCGTTGAGGCGGATGAGCAGATGAAAAGGGTGAAACACAGAATCGTCGAGTCCAACCTGCTTCTGGTGGTCTCGATAGCCAAGGATCATGCTTTCGGCAACGCCTGTCTGTCGCTCCTAGATCTGATCCAGGAGGGAACGATCGGATTGATGACCGCTGTGGACAAGTTCAACTATCGTAAGGGTTTCAGGTTCAGCACCTATGCCACCTGGTGGATAATGCAGGCGATAAAGCGGGCGATAGATCAGCACAGCAAGACCGTCCGCACCCCGGTTTATATCGCCGAGACCAGACGCGCCATCAACCAGGCGGCGCAGAGAATCGCCCAGAGAATAGGTAGGGAGCCCAACCTGGATGAGCTGGCGGAGGAGATGGGTATTCCGAAAAATAAACTCCTGGATGTGCTTCAGAGCTCCCGCGATACCATCTCCCTCGACATGCCCCTGGAGCAGGAAGGAGATGCAACTTTTGCAGATCTGATAGAGGCCAAGAACTCACCATCGCCCGAGCAGGAGGTCATGGATAAGATCAGAACTGAGGTCATCGAGCAGGTGCTCAGCACACTTCATCCGCGCGAGGCAAGGGTGATAAAGATGAGATTCGGGTTGCAGGATGGGACCTATTACACCCTGTCGCAGATCGGAAAGCTTCTCGATGTAAGCAGGGAGAGGGTCAGACAAATCGAGGAGGAAGCGCTTAAAAAGTTGAGACATCACAGCCGAATCCAATACCTGAAGGATTTGCTCTGACCGTTTATCGCACCCCCTCAAAGGGAGGAAGATTTCCCCCGATCTTCCTCCCTTTCGAATTTCCTCGCCGTTGATATCCTTGAAATCCTAATGGCGCTCCCACAGATGTTGCTTTTGTGGACAGTAGGAGGTATAATGTTGTCGTCATCGAAAGATACCGCAGGAGGAGATAGAACGTCCGATGTCCTTCATCTCGAAATCGGTTGTCCGGTTCGTAACGCTGGCCTTGATCTTATGTTTGTCTCCATTCGCCCTGTCACAGGAGGAGGTTGAGGGGCTCGGCAGGTCAGTTCAACTCAACGACGATGAGGTTTACGGCGATGGCGATAGGGTCTATTGGAATGAAAAGGATGAGCTCGTTATGCTTGAAGGTAACGCCTTCATCAAATATCAAAATGTCGAGCTCTCCGCCGGTAAGATCTGGTTTGATTTCCGCCAGAACCTTGTCAGAGCCCAGGGAAATGTGAGCCTTAAGGTCGGCGATGAGCAGACCTTTTCCCAGGAGTTGATATTCGACGTAAAATCCAAGGTCGGGAAGGTGCTGGATGGCGTGGCCTACAGCCCCCCGTGGTTCTACTCCGGCAGGCGGATCTATAAGGTGAGCGAGAAGGAATCATTGGTGGAAGGTGGCAGAATAACAAGCTGTTCCCTCAAACATCCACACTTCTGGTTTGAGGCTTCTAAGATCATAGTTAAGGTCGATCAGGAGCTCATAGCGAAACATGTGATCCTCAAAATCGGCGGCGTGCCGATGCTATACCTGCCCGTCTATCGCAGGGATCTCCGCAAGGAGAAAAAGGCCAGGGTTATCGTTAAGCTGGGTATGGACTCGTATCAGGGATATTTCATGCACGTCATCTATCCCTTGAAGCGAAGCAAACGGATCTACACCGACCTGTTCTACGAATACACGTCCAGAAGGGGCATGGGAGAGGGATTTGAGGCAAATTACAATGTGGACGATGTCAGGCTGAGGGATATCCTTATCAAACTCCCCAAGGACGCCTCGAGGATTGAAGCTAAAAAGGCGGAGGAGAAGGCGAACGAGGTGCTGGATAGGCTCAGAGGCGATTACGACAAATTCCACCTGGAACGTATATTCATAAGATACGATATCACGAAGGCGGATATCGAAAATGCCAGAAAGAAGGCGGAGAAGATAAGACGGAAGGCGATCTCGAAGGGAACTAGTTTCGGGAAACTCGCCAGACAATACTCCGACGATATGGACACCAAATACATGGGCGGAGATTTAGGATACCTCATTCGGGGCGAGGGGAAGCTTTCGCCGAAAATCGAAAAGATCGTCTTCTCCCTCCATCCAGGGGAAATAAGCGAGGTTATAAAGACCGAGGGCGGGTTTGAGATATACAAGGTCGAGGATATCCTCGAACGGTATGGGCTACATGAAGTTCGGGTGCGAAAGATAAGGATAGAGATCAGGCCGAGCGAGGAGACGATGAAGTCCGCTCAGGCCGAGGCGGGAGAAGCGTATAAAGAACTAAAAGCGGGAAAGCCCTTCGATGAGGTCGCACATCGTTTCTCAAAGACCGATCCGGATATGGGATGGGTCGGTCTCAATGAGCTGGACGCCAGGATCAGATATCGAATCAGGCGGCTGAAGAAAGGAGAATGGACCGATCCGATTCAATTAGATGATGGAGTTTATATATTCAAGCTGATCGAACGAAAGCCCACGCCGACCTTTGAGGAACTCGCCAGACAATTCTCCGAGGGTAAGGAGGCTGAGCGGGGCGGAGATCTGGGATATCGAGGCAGATGGGAGCTGCCTAGGGAGGTGAGACGTGTAGCATACACCACCCTGGATGAAGGAGATGTCAGCGGGGTGATCAGAGCGAAGGATGGATTCCACGTGGTTAAACTGGAAGACAGGAGGTTTTTCAGCGGCCAGATCTTCCTGTTCACCGGCGATATCTACTCATATGGGCGTAAAAAAACCTATAAGACGGGAAGGCGATGGGATTTTATATTCAATCACCGCCAGATCATCTCCACGCCGTGGGATAGCCGTAAGGATCAGCGGGGGCTTATCCTTCTGACCAAAGCCTCTCTGGGCAGGCGAAGCCTCATAGGTGGATATGGAACGCCGTCTTCAGAACTGAGAACTATGGCTTCGCTGACATGGACAACCCTGTTGGGTGAAAGGATGATGAGGGAGATCCGATCGAGATTGCTTGCAAGGCTCACATTGGATAAAACTTTCGAGCTGGTTGAGGGCGAGCGGAGCTACGCCATCCAGGAGCTACCGGAACTCTACCTGAGCTGGTCGGGCGGAAAGATGTATAACCTCCCGCTGCTCAAACAGATAAACGAAGCCCTCAAAAAGGCCGTCGATAGGATAAAAAGCGAGAGATTCCCGATCCTCACCCTCCCGACGTTGGACAACACGTATATAAGCTCCGATGCCACCATAGGCAACTACTATAAGGCGGAATATGCGGGCGAGACCGATATCTACCTCCAAACGGGGGATATAACCCTCGATGCCAGTAAGGATGGAGCGATAGAGCTGACACCCTACCATGAGATAAGATATGGCATCCGGACAGATGCTAATCTCATATGGCATAGCAAGGATAGGGCGGGCAACAGAAACATATTCGCCTGGAGTTACGGCCTAAATACCACCTCCACGATGGATCTCTTCAGGATCTACGACATCAGCTTTATCCCCAACGCCAATAAACTCAAGCACACCATAGATATGGAGGTGGATTTCAACTACTCCCCGTCGATACAGCAGAAGAAGAACCTCTACCCTTTTGGCCCCACGGCATACACATATGAGAAGAAGCGACTCTACATGGAGCTTAGATCCCTTGTGGAGGTGAAAACCAGGCGGAATTTCAAATACACGCTTCTGGATTTCGACGCATATACGGCGAGGGATTTCACCAGAGATATATATCTTGGGTATAGAAAATGGGATTACCTCCGAAGCAGACTCTATCTGACCCCACTTCCGAGCGGAAATTTGAGGATCGGTTTCACCTCAACACATGATCCCAACCCACGCGATGGCAAGAAATTCAAACAGATAGGTTTCAGCTCAAGCCTATCATATAGAAGAGGGGATTACGCCAAAGGATGGGAATTCCATCTCGGCAACCAGTTCACCAAATTCTATAAGACCCCTTCTAGGACGATACTGGCTGGATTCGACCTAAGGCCCAACAGGCTTTTCCAGATCGAGTTGGACGTGCAGTATGACTGGGTCAGGAGGGAGTTCTACTCACAGAGGCTGACGATAAGGAGAAACCTACACGACTGGGATCTGAGGGTGAGCTGGTACAAGATAGGCTATGGCGAGAGCGCACGTAAGGATTTCACCTTCCAGATCAACCTGATCGCCGATCCATCGGTGGCCATAGGGGTGGGATATGATGCTGTCACCGAATCCTGGGGACTGAGGAGCCTCCCCGTGGGTGTGCCGTATTACGGCGGATTTATCGGTAGGGGGTTGGGGAGGTCTTACTGAGATACGAGGTCAAGCACCTTGATCACCCTCGGCCCTGCCGCCACGATCTTACGGGCAGCGGGTGTATAACGTCCTATGAGATGTATCCCCAGCTTGCTCCCGCTCAGGTGACCCGCTCCATATAACATGGGTTCGGCCCAGAGGATCAATCCTATGACGAAGATTACCTTTTTCAGATGCACGCTCATCCTCCCTTTAAGGGGCGAGGCATTTGAGGGAAATGCTTCGCCCCTACTACTCGTTCCCTCCAACGCCGATTATGATCGGATCACTTTATGGTGATCGAAGTTCCAGTCCTGGATGATCTATATATGGCATCGAAGATCTTGCTCGTCCAGATCACCTCCTCCGGAGGGACGGGGGATGGGAGATCGTTGCGGATGGCGTTATGGAACGCCTCGAATTCCCCAGGTGCCTTTTGGATGTCCTTGGGTATTTCAGGCTCATATGAGATCATCTCGCCCTTCTTGTCCGTGTAGACCCTGAAGGGATGGAAGGTGGCGCCAGCCTTATCGCCTATGAAGAAGGTGGTTCCCGATCCCTCGACGTGTGAGGCCCAGGCTGTCTCCAGAGTCACAGTCAGACCGTTTTCAAAGAGGATAACACCCATTCCGAAGTCCTCGACGTTGAACTGTTTCGGATCCCACTTCCCCCAAGGGTTAACCACGTTCGGTCTATTGCCGAATTTGGTATCGACCCTTCCGAAGGCCTTGATCGGCCTCGGATAACCCAGGATCCACAGAAACACATCCAACACGTGGACTCCGATGTCCATAAGCGGTCCGCCTCCGGCCATCTTTTTGGTTATAAAGGATGGAGAGGCTGGTATCCCACGTCTGCGAAATGCCATCGCCCTTCCGTAGTACACCTCGCCGAAGAATCCCTCTTCCCGAAGACGACGCAGCGTCATCATGTGTTTGTTGAATCGGGATTGGAGTCCTATCTGGAGGATCCTGCCGGTTCTTTGGGCGGCCTCCAACATCGCCATGGCGTCCTTCACGCTGCCCGCCATCGGTTTTTCGCAGATGACATGCTTTCCCGTTTCCAACGCTGCTATGGTGGGGCCGGCGTGGTAGTTGTTGGGGGTACAGACGCTGACGGCGTCCAGCTCGTCCATCTCCTCCAGCATTTTCCTATAATCGGTGAACCAGTAGGGGATATCATGCTTCTCGGCGAAGGCCTTGGCCTTGTCCTTGACGATGTCACAGACGGCGATCACCTCCACACCTTCGACGCCTCTGTGACCTGGAAGGTGCTTGCCGGCAGCTATGCCGCCCGCACCGATGATGCCGACCTTAATTTTCCTGACCTTCGCCTTTCGTCCTCGAGCACTCATCTCATCCTCCCGATCAGATTACTTGCCAAGCAAGGGCGATCTCAATTTTATTTCAAATCCGGTCGGTATGTCAACCCTGCCGAATTCATGAGCCCCCGACATCGGAGCGTCCCTTGACATGATATCAGGGAGGTGATAAAATTCGGATTGAAAATGCTAAGAATAGGAGGTCACAGATGAAACGCCTTTTACTGGGTTTTGCTCTCGCTATTGCCGCTCTAACGCCGTTCATCGTTCAGGCAATGGAGAAACCGATCGTCTACTTCTCATTTGATAACATCAGGGGGAACACGGTTCCGGACCTGTCAGGTAACGGTAATGATGGGACGATGGAGAATAATCCGAAGATCATCGACGGGCAGTTCGGAAAGGCGCTCGAATTTGAAAGTAGCCGCGTTAAGGTCAAAGCCTCCGACACGTTAACATCTGATCTTTTCAAGGAGGGGATGTTCACGCTTGTCGTGTGGATCAACGCCAAGCGCACGGGAAACACCTGGCAGCAGATCTTTCGAGCCGGACCTGACCCGAATGATACCCTGTTCATCAACAACGATGGGCGGCTCTCATGGCGCGGATGGGTTGGAGCAGCATGGGCCGGAGGCATGTGTGAGACAGATCCAAACGTAGTTGAGGCTAATAAATGGACTCACGCGGCCGTAGTTAGCGATAAGAAACATTTCCGAATCTACGTTAACGGTGAGCTCTCGAAGGAGTCTAAATTCCAGGAGACAAGAGGCAATAACGGTGAATATGTGATCGGGGGATATGCCGGTGGAGAATCATACAGCGGAGCCGTCGATGAATTCGCCATCTTCCCAGCCCCCTTCATCAGGATGACATCAAGCTGATCATGGAGAAAGGCGTCATGGCTTCTACCGCCGTCTCGCCATCAGATAGATTGGCCACCACCTGGGGGGAGATAAAAAGTTATTGATGGGCAGTTTCACTGTAAGGGGCGCAATACCTTGCGCCCCTCAGCTTATAGGCATCATTTATCTTGAAGCGTTTGCACCGATGGTGCTTTCTAGTGCTTCGGCGGCCTTCCGATAGGCGGGATCAAGCCTAAGCGTTTCCCTAAATTCGGATATCGCTTTCTCCTTCATATTAAGCCTCAGCCATGTCAGCCCTAAGTTATAGTGCGCTTCAGCCCATTTGGGTCTCATCTTCACGGTCTCCTCGAACTGTGTCGACGCTTCGACATATCTGTTCATGTGATAGAGCGCTATTCCTAAGTTGTGCCTCGCCTCTGCCATATAAGGTCTGGCTTTGACGACCTTCTCGAGCTCACCGATTGCCTCCGGATATCTACCCAACCTCAGGTATAAGGTCCCGAGGTTATATCTCGCCTCGACGAAGTCAGGTTTAACCTTTAGGGCTTGCTCAAGGGCTTTGATGGCTTCCTCAATCTTCCTCGTCTTCTGCAGGCAGAAAGCCATGTTCAAATAGGCTTCAGCTAAGTTAGGATTGAGCTCCACTGCCTTTCGGAAGGACCTCACGGCTTCCCTATATCTCATCTCCTTCTGAAGCTTAACCCCTTCGTTATAGGCTATCCTGGCATTTCTCCTTTTCATCCTTTCAATGGCCCAGAGGAAACGGGACATTTTCGTCCTAGGATATCCCCTCTCCGTCGCTCTGTTGAAGGCCTCCTTCGCCTGATCATACCTGCCCATATCGAACTCCAAAACGCCGATATTATACCAGATCTGGCCGTCGTCCTTCGATCTCGCGACCAGCTTGAACTGTTCCACGGCTTTCTCCCTCTGGTTCATCCTCGCGTAACATAGCCCCATGCCTATCCTGGCGTCAGTTTGGAACTCCTCCGAGGAGAGAGATCTCCTGAACTCGTCCAAGGCCTTTTCCGGCTCACCCTCCTCGAGGTAAACTCGACCGAGGTTATATCTAATACCCGGGTCATCGGGATTAAGCTGGAGGGCGTTCAGAAGCTGTTCCTCCGCTTTCTTCGGCTTCTTCAGCTTCATGTAGCAAAGGGCCGAATTGACATAGGCGTCGATCATCATCTCGCCGTTCCTGGCTTTCTCGATACACTTTCTGAAGTTCTCTATCGCTTTCCTGTAATCCCCTTTCCTAAAGCTGATCAGACCGAGGTTGTAGTATATGGTCGGTGAATCGGGCTTCAGCGGGATTATGGCTTTGAAGAGCTTCTCCGCCTCATCCAGTTTCCCCTTCCTGTAACACTCCATAGCGATGTCGAATCGGATCCTGATATGGCCGACTTTGGATGTGTCGAAGAACGCCTTATATCCCATATTGTATCCGGTGATAACGCGTTCGGGCAGTTTCGAATTTGGCTTCAGCTTATTGAACTCCCCCGCATAAAATTTTCTGGGATACATCCCTCGGCCTAGATATCTTTGGGCGTATTCCGGATGGGTGGCGTAAAACTCATCGATATCACGCTGGGAAAGGCCATATGTTTTGACGGAACTCTCATCCCTCTCCTTTTCGATCTCCTGTCTGACGGCGGGTTTCGGGGGCTCCCTGTACAAACATGATGATACCGAGAGTGCGAGGATCAATAACGCAGCGGATACAATGGCCGTTGAACGGCTCATCCTCTTATCCCCCCCCTTTCACGCTCAGAGGTTAAGGTCGGGAGACGAGAATCTAGAGTCCAGGGTCTTTTTTATCTCTCGTCTCTTGACTCTCGCTTTTGACCATCTTAACCTGTTTCTATCTTTAGGGGCGCACGATTTGGTGCATCTGCACGGTTAATTTGCCCCAAATCGTGCACTTTACCCCCACTCCGGATAACAGGGAAAGCGAAATCCCTCGATCCTATGTTGGGGACATCATAATTTTAGAGCAACTTTCATGCCATACGGAGATTCATCGCTCCACATCCTGCCCCAACATGACGAGCCCCGGTATATCGTCCATCATCTCATGGAATATCTCCCGCCGAATCGCTTCCCTGATCCCCTTCATCAGATGAAGATAAAAGTGGAGGTTATGGATCGTGTTGAGTCTGTGCCCCAACATCTCATCCGATAGATGTAGATGTCTGAGATAGGCCCTTGTGAAGTTACGGCAGGTATAACAGGTGCAACTCGGATCGAGCGGGGAAAAATCCCTCTTATATCTGGCGTTTCTGATTTTGATAACCCCTTTTGTCGTAAAAAGCGAACCATTCCGGGCATTACGCGTGGGCATGACACAATCAAACATGTCCACGCCTTTGCTGACAGCATAGAGTATATCCTCCGGTTTCCCCACGCCCATGAGGTATCTAGGTTTATCGGGCGGCAGGAGGGGAGTTGTGAAAGCTATCATCTCATACATCAGTTCTTTCTCCTCGCCCACGCTGAGCCCGCCTATGGCGTATCCGGGGAAATTCATCGCCACGATACCTTCGACGCTTGCTCTGCGAAGATCCTTAAACACCCCGCCTTGAACAATGCCGAAGAGCATCTGATGTTTGTTCCTATGGGCTTTCTTACACCTTTCAGCCCACCGCAGCGTCAGTTCCACCGCTTTTTTGGCATATTCATACTCACACGGATAGGGAGCGCATTCATCGAAGGCCATTATAATGTCGGCACCGAGGGCGTTTTGAATCTCGATCGACCTTTCAGGGGAGAGAAATTTTTCGGAACCGTCTATCTCCGATCTGAAAGTCACGCCCTCTTCACCGATAGTTCTGAGTGGCGCGAGGCTGAAGACCTGAAATCCGCCGCTATCCGTGAGGATCGGCCCTTTCCAACCCATAAACTTGTGAAGTCCACCCGCTTCCTCGATCACGTCCTCCCCGGGGCGTAAAAAGAGATGGTATGTGTTTGAAAGTATGATTTCCGCTCCGACTTCCCTGAGCTCATGAGGCGAGAGGGATTTAACGGCGGCACGGGTCCCGACCGGCATGAAAGCCGGAGTGTTGAAGATCCCGTGCGCCGTTCGAACCCTTCCTAACCTGGCGTCTGTGAACCTGTCCTTCTTAAGGAGATCGAACCTTCCGGGCATAGCCTAGGATTTTTTAAGTATCACCACCTCAACATCATCTGGTGCCAGCTGTTTGAACCTCTCCGCGTCCCTGCTTGTCCCTACAATGGCTCCGTAATGCATCGGTATCGCTACCTTGGGCTTTATCACCTCGGCCGCCTGGGCGGCCTCCTCCGCTGTCATGACATACGTGCCTGAAACGGGCAACAGCGCTATATCCACCTCCAACCCTTCCATCTCCGGTATCAGGTCGGTATCGCCGGCGTGGTAAACCTTAACCCCACCGAAATCGACGATGAAACCTAAGCCGCCATAGGATTTCGGATGGAACCTCTTGGCAGGGTTGTATGCCGGAACGGTTTTGATTTTGAGCCCCTTAACCGTTATCTCATCACCGGCCTTTACCACTCTCACATCACCTTTCAACTTTTTGGCCGAGGAGCTATTGGTAACGATCACGGTATCGCTCCCTCGGATGCGATTGATATCATCCACCGAGCAATGATCATAATGATCATGCGAAACCAGTATCAGATCGGCAGGTTCGCCTCCAGAGATCTGATAGGGGTCGAAATAGACGTTTTTACCTTCAAATTTTACCAGGAATGCATCATGTCCGAACCACTTGATGTTTTTGACAAACCCCTTCACATCCATCTTATACCCTCCAATCTCTCTTCGGATCTGAGGCCGGAATTGATTATATCAGATTTCACCTTAGATAACAAGTTATCCCTTGACGCAGGAGAAGCTGCGTATCTGTAGGGGCTACAGCCTTACATATCTAGGGCTTTTCAATGATTGTATGATTTAGTATACTATCACAAAGACCACCAGGAAGGAGGTGAGAAAGATGCTCGTGGCGGGCCGATATGTCCATCCCAACAGCTTATTCGCCAGGCTGCCCAAAATAACCGACTACCGCTTAACAAGATATTATCACTGCTTATCCTGGCATCAGTCTGCGGTGAGAGATCGCTAAGAGGGATGTGGCTTTGGGCGGTGAACAGATGGGAGGAGGTTAGAGAG